>JACQOB010000107.1 GCA_016202745.1 Candidatus Aenigmatarchaeota archaeon
CTGTATAATATAGTAATCACTATTATCAAGTGGTGATAAAATGCCAATAAGGTCGTTTAGGAGGGGAGCAGGAAGTCCGGCAGCCAGAGGTACACCTTATGCTCCTTATACAAGCATACCGCCTACTTATACGCCATATCCATCTGTGTCAAGACGAAGATGGCTTCCATGGGTGGTAGGTGGCGCTGTTCTTGCGGGCATAGGCTATGGCCTCTACAGCTGCGGCTTGCCTTCCGTGCAATTCGGGAAGGAGGAGAAAAAGGTGTATAGCCCTGCCCAAACCCCCCTTGTGGTGAACCATGTAGGGACCGCGCTCCTAAGGAATAGGTATACACTGGAAGCGGATGGCAAGAACAATATGGTAACCTTCGCTGTTGACCGCATTAACGGGCTTGAAATCGGCGTTCTGCCTGAAGAGGTTTTTGAGTGGGGCAGCGATCCCAACAATCCCTGCGTTGAGCTTTATGATCCAAAAAATCTCACTGCAATGAGAATAAAAGATAAGTGCAAGACCACCTGGAAGATGGTTGTCCCCTACCAGAGCCAGAGACAGGCACAGGCAATAGAGGATAATCTTGATCCGAATAAGACGGAAAACCCCATAGGCATCGTCTATCTTTCCGCTTTTGACACGGGTGATGTCGTTGATTATGGCAGCCCGTTTATGGGTTTGGGAAGCACAGGGACGCCATATTCAATTATCCCTGAAGAGAATCTTATAATCGTCAGGAACCCCGATTTCCTGTGGTTTTATGATGCCAACAGCCATAAGGTAAGCCCCCAGGACCTTCCAATCGTCAAGAAAGGCGAAGATTTCACACTCGGCAATAGGAAAGCGCACGACGTTCCGAAGCGCAAGGTACCATACCAGCCAGATGGTTTCCATACCCAACCAGCAGCCCCGGGATCCCCAATATCAGGAATCCCTGGCACAGGCGTGGACCCCGCTGCATTTGGCAGGCTTGAGTCTGATTTCCTCAGCCTCGCAGGCGATGTGGGACGGATAGATGGCCAGCTGGAAGATGTCAACGCCCACATTGCAGCGCAGAGAAGGGAGCTTGGTGACATGCGCGAGAATTACGGCAGGCTTGACGGGAAGACTGACATAATCGGCAGGAGGATTGACGAGCTCGGCAACGGAGATTACGGCGCGCTTGCCGAGAGGGTTACCGGCCTTGCGGATGACATGGATGTCCTGAAGGGCACTGTGGATTATCGCTTCCGGACTGAGACAAATAACATGTCCTTTGACAGGGCAAAAGGAAGGTTTCAGGCCAAGAAAGGGCAATAATCATTTTATACTCTAATAACCAGATTGATGCATATGGCCGATAAGATTCTCAAACCAGGCGATGTTTTCCGCATAAGGCGGATGCAGATCGGGGGATACAGGTATTTCATGGATTATGACGAGGGCCACTATATCCATGTCCGCACACTGGAAGGGCCAGAAAGATTCGGAACCTATAAGGTTACCACCAGGGGGGAGGATGGAAAGCATCTTGGCCAAGGTGGCGGGTGGACAGGAGACAGCGTATTGTATCTGCACCCGTCCGATCTCGAGCCTATAGAACAGAAGAAGTAACATGTGACAGTTCTCTCCGAACAACCAGGCCATCACGCAACCTGCGGCAGGCTTTTATGGTAATACTTGAAATAATAATTGTAGTATGCCTGTATCCTGCCGACATATTCAAGGGTCTCTGATGGCCTTGGGCAGGTTGATGTCAATATGTGCGGCTTGACATCATCCCACTTGTAACCATACTTGCTGGCAAGGTTGCGCATTGCAGTCGGGCCGCAGTTGTATGCAGCCACAGCCAGCCAAATGTCCTCCCTATCAAGGTCGTAGTAGTTTTTGTCGAGCAGCTTGGAAAGGTAGGCTGTGCCGTAAAGGAAGCCTGTCCTTGTGTCCTTCAGGTTGGCCTTGCAGGTGTCCCTGTTGGCCACGTTGAACTGCGGCAGCTTTGAGTAATAGTCCCTGCTGACATAGCCTGGCGTGACATCCTTTGCACCGGAACTGCATATAACCTGCATGACACCATATGCGCCAGTCGGGCTTTCAAGTCTTTGCCCCATGGCGCTTTCCTGCATCGTTATTGCCGCTATCAAGGCAGGGTCAAGCTTTACAGGCCATTTGAAGCTCATCTCCAGTATTGTTGACTGGAAATTCAGTGGGACATTTGTCCCTGCAAGTGACTGGTACTGGGGCTCTACGGGCACAGGATATCCAACTGGTGGGGGCACAGTGGGCGGTGCCACAACAGGCGGAACGACCACGACAGGCGGGATCACCTTGGGCGGCGCGCCGGAAATGAAGACGTCCAGCGCGTTTGCACATTCCTGCTCTGTCCAGTCCTTGAAACAGCAGACGCCGATGTTGCCCCTGCTTGGCAGCGTCTTGCAAACAAGAGGCTCGCCGGTGGCTGATTTCGGGTTCACCTCAAAGGGTGGTGTTGTATCGCACTGGTCGTTGCCTGTGCAACTGCCCTCGGCGAGATTGCATATCGCCTGGTCAGGGATGCCGGCGTCAGTGAACAGCTTTATCTTCTGGCTGCAGTAATCCGTTGCGCCGCGCGTGATCGTCGGCGAGAACGGCGGTATTGCAAGGCCAAGCTTGCCCGCCACCTTGTCATAAGCAAGCCTGCACTGGTCTGAGGTGTCTGTAGGCTTGCAGCAGACCTTCACAGGGAGGCCAGTCGCGTCCTTGCAGGAAAGCTTTGTCTCCCTCTCAAATCCAACCGGCGCAACGGTCCCTGTTGTTTCCTGTATGGACGTGCACTCCACATCGCTCGAGCAGCCGCCCTCCCCATAACCGCACAGCAGGCCCCTGTTCTGCTTCTTTACGGCGCAATAGCTTTCAGTCCCGAAGTACAGCTCCTCTGTCGGTGGAACGAAGCTTTCAGCAGGGCATTCGCCCCTGAACTCGATATTGGTGTCCTTGGTGTCCCAGCTGGCGAACTGGAAGTCCGCCGCGGCCTCCACGAAGAAGGTTTCCGTTGCCTTTTCCCCAAGCTTGTCCTTTGACATCCCAATGAAATTGCAATAAACGGGTGTCACAGGCTCATCTGTCGCGAAGTTGAAGCTGACCATCCCGGGCTTTGTGTCAGTGGGCTTCCTTGAGCAGTCAGTCGGCAGGCCGAAGGCCTCGGCGGGATACTTGAGCGTTATGTTGGCCTTCCTTATCTCGCTCTTCGGCCCTTCTGCGCTTGCCAGGTTGATGCCAATGAAGAATGGCGTGCCCTCCCTTATCGGCTGGTCAAGCGTCCCGAGGTTGAGCTTGACTGGCGATGTCTGGATGGTTGACCTTATCTGCCTCGGGAAGAGCTTGTTGGCTGTGGCCAGCCTCTCCCATTCCTCGGTGCTCATGAAGCTCACCTCAAGGTTGGAATCCACGCTGTAAGCGTATTCAACAGTCGCCTTCAGCGGGATGAACTTGTCCCTGAGGTTGTAATTGTGTATTGTCCTGCAGTCCACACCGGTGCTCTCGAAGAAGAACGCCCTGCTCTCCTGCTTCGCGAGGGTGCCCAGCTCTTCTGTTGTCTTGGTGAATGCCATGTCCTGTATTGTCATCAGCCGCGGCAGCGTCCATACCGGCTGCAGGGTCTGCGCCCCTGGCCTGAAAAAGTCAATCGGGTTTGGCGCACCCCCCTGCCGCTCAGGCACCCTTACAGGCGGCGCATCCCCCATGTCCAGCTTGACCTTCGCGCTCTTCGCTTCCGATGCACCCTCGTTCTTGACTGTAACAGTGACAATGAAAGGCGTCTTGATATAGATTGGGGTTATGTCAAACCTATTTACCTCTACGCCGAACGCCCCAGTCCGGCCGTTGGGGTTTTCGGCATAGGTGCCGTTGAGGATTCTTGTAGTGTATCCAACCGGGTTGGTTACAAGCAGCACGCCGTCCGTTATGGTAGTGCCTATCTGGCTGAATACGCTCGATATGGGCTCTGAAATGGTCTGCACGCTGTTGTGGATGGTGGGCCACCACTGGCCGAACAGGGCTGCCCCAACCTCCTGTGAGCCGGGGCCAACGCCATAGATGACCGTGGCTCCGCCTAACATCAGGATGCCTGTCATGGGCCGCGTGTTGGCCGGGGAGAAGAACCCGCCTATGCCAGCGACAATCCAGAAGTATATGAATGTGAACTTCAGGGTGCCCTTGAGCTCCCAGCCGGGGAAGGGCGTCAGTGCCCCCACAAGCGCGAATATCATCAGGCCGGCGAAAATGATCTTGTCAAAGGCTTCGTAATAGGCCGATGCACCTGACAGCCCTCTGGAGAGGACCTCAACTATGTTCTTCTCCCCGGTGCTCGGCATTGGCGGGATAGCGAAGAAGGCGAAGGCTATGGCTGTGAGCACATAGGACTGGAATATGCTCCCGAAGATCCAGAAGGGTATGAAATAGGCGCCCAATACGCCAAACCTCAGCAGCGACTCGAGGAACTGGCCCGGGTACTTGGGGTCATACTGGACGGGGAGCCAGATATAGCCGAGCAGCGCCACGGCTATGAATGCGATGTTGAAGACGTCACCCAGCTCGCTGAACGCTATTGCAAAGCATATTATAGCGGCCACCTTCGTTATGCTCTTCAGGTAGCTCCAGCCTACTACCCTTTCCCCGGGCGCTAGGGTGAAGGGATTCATGTTTGAGAGGTTCAGCGGAGTGGATATCTCCCCCCAGTCCTTGTGGCCCGGCCAAAGGAAGTAGAAGCCGAGGGAAAGGAAGCCCCAAAAGAACCATATAGAAAAGCCGTATGTGAAGGCGCCTGCAATCACGAAAGCGGCAAGCATCACAGAGCTTGTGGCAAGCCTCTTGAAGCCGCGGGTCTTGGCGTCCGCGGCGGGCTTGCCCCGCTCGCCGAGCCAGCGCAGGCCGCGGCCCATTGATCTGAGTCTCCTGTTTCCGCCGCTGCCCCCATATAAGCCACGCTGGAGCTGATCGGTTTCGTCTTTTCGGATTCTTGAAGCATCCATTGTGTCCATTCCGGCAGCTATGTTCTGTTTGAACCTCTGCTCTATCGCTGCGACATCCGCCCTGTAAGAATCAAGGTCATCCTCAGATGCAAAGGATACGCCCTTAAGCCTTTTCTTTGCGTCGTTGAACCGTCTTAGCTGCTCATTATATTCATCTTTCGTAATCTCCTTTGCAAGATATCTCTCCCTTTGATGGGCAATTCTCTTGTTCAGCTTCCCCAGCTCTGTATTGTAATGATCCTCCCTCATCTCCTCCTTCTTGAGGTGGTGCGCTCCCCTGAATCGCGACCATTTCGCGCCAGAACCCAAAAAATCAGGGCCTTTCGGCCTTCCTGCTGTCGCCTTTTCCAATCTTTCCTGGTCTTCCTTTGACCTGATCTGCACATCTTGCAACAGGAACCTGTGGAACGATACACGGTTCAATTCTATCTTCTTGTCCACGGGGTCACTTTTCCTGTAACCCTGCGCGCTAGCTAAAAACTGGTGCTCGCCGATTGGTAGGTTAGGTAATGAGAAGGAACCGTCCGGGCCTGTTGTGGTTGATGAGCCCCCACTGCCCAGCATTGAAACAGTGGCTCCTGGAAGCGGGATTTTTCTCGTTTTTCCTTTTTTCCTGCTAATAAGCCTTTCGCCGTAGACATAGCCTTCTAATATGCCTGTTCTCCCTGTGGGGCCCGGTCCCGGCGTCGGCGTTACTGGTAGCGGGGTTACGGGTGGTGCGGGTGTCTGTTGAGGCTGCGGAGTTGGCTGTAGCTGTGGGAGGGCCGGGCCTGCGCCTCCGCCTGGCGTGATCATAACTGGCGCTCCCGCTCCACCTCTCCCAACCTGCCGCCTCCGCCACTGGCTTAACTCATCCTCCGCTATTTTGACTAGTTGGTTGTAGAGGCTGCGTAATCCCTCCGGAGTGAGGTTCATTGTCTTTGTAACCTGTGTGTGGTAAGTTCTTACTGCATTCTCCAGCCTCTGCTCCCCTCCTGAGTTGAGCGCGTTCCTGAAATACCGTTTTGCCACGTCCGGCGAGAATTTCCTGTTGGGGTAATACTTGAACAGTATCCGCTGCGCGGCGTTGACGTATTCGTCAAACCGGTAGCCGGGGTAATTTTTGCCAAGCCAATCGATGATCCTGTTTTCGAGCGCGTCGTAGTCCGCCCCGGCGTATATCTGGCCCTTTATAAAATCCCTAAGCTTTCTTGCGTGCTGTTTTGTTATCCTATTGAACAAGAACATCCCCTCTGGCGTCTTCACTGTATAATTATTCGCCTGCAAGAATAAAAACAAGATTATCGGCGTTTACTTTTCCTTTTTCACCCGCTTTACAAGTTCTTCCAGGCCCTTCTTTTCTTCTCCCTTTTCCTCCTGAACCCCCTTCTCCACTTCCCTCACAAGCTCCTTGAGCCCCACTTTCTCCTTTCCCCTCTCCTGCTCCGCTGACTTTCCAACCTCCCTTACCAGGGCGCCGAGATTCCCTCCCTTTTCATCTGTCTTCATCTGCTTCTCCAGATCAGACAATCCGCCTCTTGCAGCTATTTTCCTGCCCTCCGCCGGCTGCGTAACCAACAGCCCCTCCTGCTCGCTCCTGCCGATGAATCTCAGGAGCTCTGTTATGGGCTTGTTCACAATAGAAACAAGCGGCTCGCCCACCTCATTCACCCTCTCCTGCGTGAATTTTACCGTCACCCTGTATTCAGTCGCGACCTGGTAAGCCTGCCCCTTATAGGCCAGCCTGCCTTCCATGTATCTTTTCAGGTCAGCTGAGTAATATTTCCTCTCAGCGTAGTATGACAGGAGTTCAGTAATGATGCCTATATCTGCAACCTCAGGGGAATAGAAGGTCTTGTAAAATGGCCTCGACTCAAGGAAGCAGTGCTTTATGAACATCCATTTGGCAGGGTCCCTGAGGAAGGCCCTCACTATCCTGAGGTACAGCTCGGGGTTCACATTTTCCAGAAGGTTGAAATACACATGCATCCGCTCGTGAGCTACGACCCTCTTGGTTTGCCTCATTGGCTTCCCTTTCAGCACCTCGGTGTTTATGAACACCTCCAGGCTTCCGCTGTTCATGGTCAGTCCATAGATGAGCTCAGTGTGGTCAACTGATTTGCTGCCGCTTTTTGAACGCAATTCTTCATTCGTGGCTGGCTTTAGCTTCCATACCACATTGGGGGTGAGGTGCTTGTACTTGATGCCACCCTTGAGGTCAGCCATCCTCAATTTCGCGTTGAATTCTACCCTGTCCAGGACTCGCTTTATCTTTCTCAACTCTTCGGCCGTCTCGCCTTTGACAGAGTCCTCTGGCATCTTCCACCTTAAAATCCGCTACCCGCCAATCCCGATGACCGCATTGGAAACGATAAAGTCCCCGGTGCCTGAGAATGTCACCTGGTTCTCGCCCAGCTTCACCGCGGCGGGGTCGAACTGCACCTTGTTCTCGCCCTGGACGACGGTGGCCAATTGCAGCTTCTGGCCGTTAAGGTCTATGTTCAGCGAGCCGCTGCGCCTCACCTCGTCCACCGCCAGCTTGATGACGCCCCTCTGCGACAGCTGAAGCATGTCCAGGTTCTCCTGCGAGATGTTGAACGTCCTCGCCCTGGTCAGCTCGTTCGTGGAGAGGAATATCTCCAGCTTGGCATTGGCTATCTGCACCGGGCCCGAGGGGGAGGAGAAGGTGACCACGTTAACCCCGGAAACAATGGGGGCGTTAAGCAGCGTGAATTCAGCCGCGTCCTGCTGGGGAGGGGCTTTTTCGTAGATTTTTATCCCGTTCAAAAGGATTGTCATTACCCTGCCATCAGGCGCATTGGCAAAGAAGCTTATGGACCCCCTGTTCAGCGACTGGAGGTCCCTTGGGGACAATTCGACGGGTATTATCCTGTTTGGGCCGTATTCAAGGTCAATGCTCACCTCCTGCAGCAAATAAGCCGTCGCCGCCCAGAAGCGGTAGCCGGGATTCTCGGCCCTGATTTCCAGGGTGTTGAGCCCCTTGACTAGCTCTTTCCTGATCTCAACCTCGTGGAGCCCCTTCCCAAACCTTTCATCAGACGCCTTTTTCCCGTTCCAGAGGATCACCAGGTTGCCGTACAGGTTGGTGTCCTGGACGGGCAGCTTAATCGTTACCCTGTCCAGCGTGTCCTCATACGCGGACGGGATGTTGACCGAAAGCGTCTCCTTCTTCGCGGATATGTAGCTGGTGGCTATCTCGGTTTTTGGGAGCCGCTGGAGCGTGAGGGTCTGCCTTTCGCCAACGGAAAATGAGCCCAGGTCTTCCGTTCTTACGGGGGTTTCCGTGGTGAAGCCTATCTCCCCGACTGAAAACTCGGTGATCTGGATTATCTCGCCGGGGGCCGGCTGGAACTGCGTGAGGCCTATGACAACCGCTATGACAAGGGCCAGCGCGCCTGCAATGAACACCCAGACGAATTCATCAACGGCCATCCGCTACCTCTTTATTATTTGGGTCTCTGCTTATTAAACCCTTCAGTTTTTCCCTGGTGAACATCCCGCACTGGTATTTTCCGGCAGCCTCTGCCAGGCGGAAATAGGCCTTTTCTATAGTGAAATTGCCATCCCTGTTCTGCTCGAGCGTGTACAGCCAGGAGCTTACTGTGTACTCGCATTCGTACACAAGCATGCACCCTTTCACTGGGACCAGAGGAGAATAGATGACCCTGTCTCCCCTTTTCATCTGCGCAGCCTCGGAGGGCTTTATCCTCTTGCGGGCATCAATATCTTCCATATCATCACTTGTAGTTATCTATTGGTGGTGAGATTTATAAAGATGCAGTCGACATATATATGATGGAACTGGTCGCGTGGGATTTCAATGGGACGATTTTGGCAGATTCACAGGCATGCACGGATGCAGGCAATTACATAATAAAGAGCTTTGGCGGCACGCCCGTGCCCAGAAAAAGGTATGCCGCGACTTTTGACTTCCCCACCACGGACTTCTATCGCGCCCAGGGTTGCGATATGGAGGCCTTGCTGGCTCCCGAATCAGCCTATGTTCAAATGTTTCATGGAGTCTATGAGGCGAGGGCTGCAAAGTGCCGCACCAGAAGGGGGGCAAGGGAAGTCCTGGGCTGGCTGAGGGATAAGGATATTGATTCCGTTATCCTGAGCAACCACATGCAGGGAGCTATTAGAACCCAGCTGCAAAGGTTGGGGATAGAAGGCTATTTTGCAGAAGTGCTGGCGAACACTGACCTGGAAGCCACGCATACGGGGAAAAACAAGATAGACAGGATGGCTGATTATCTGTCCCGCACACATCACGATCCAGCTGGTGCTGCCATTGTCGGCGATTCCCCTGAGGACATCGGGATTGGCAAGGCTTTGGGGATGAGAACGATAGCGGTTGCCGATGGCTACTTCTCCACGCCAAGGCTAAGGGCGAGCGGCCCGGACTACCTTGTGGAGAACCTTGGCGAGCTGGTCGGGATCCTTGAGTGCATTTAATAGGGGATTTTTAGCCGCTTCACTGGGGAGGCAAGGATCTGGGGCGGAGAAACCGCTTGCCTGGTTTTCGGATCCTGGCAGTGAAGCTTTATATAAC
>JACQOB010000109.1 GCA_016202745.1 Candidatus Aenigmatarchaeota archaeon
GACATCAACGATGTCGGCAGGATAGTGTCCGAGTACTACAGGGATGCGGCCGGCGTCATGGCTGCCGTGAAGAGGGACGACCTCAAGTCGCTGCTGAGGAAACCTAGGAAATGATGAGAAAGATATTGCGTCAAGGTAGCCCGTAAGAGAATTCAATTCCGCTTCTATTGAGTTCATCTAGCTGCCCGGAATCCGGCCTCCATCCATTATACTTTTCTACGTCACCCTTTATGTTTACGCATTCCGGCAAAGAGGGGTGCCGTCCCATAATAATGGGATTTTTTCCAGATAATGTCTTGAGCAGTTCTATTACCTCCTCCGGCGTGGACACTTCGGCGATGCTCCCAAGACCACCAGTTGCGATGGCGTAATAAATGTCGTGATAAGGCCTTGAACCATCCTCATTCTTCCAAGGATAGTTTTCATTCATTACCGCCTTTTCCATTACATATATTCTCTCATCCGCACTGGCTTTAAACATAATATTAAATCCATGGATTTGATTTAAAGACACTACCCATAATCTTGTCAAGTATCCTTATCCTGCCCATAAAATCACCTGAGCCATGTCCCTCGGCCGCTGGCGCCTTATCCTTTTCCACTCTTGACATGTCTATATCGAGTCTGAAGGGAAGCCTGGAGGGAAACATACATTCCCCGTCTGGGCATGAGACCCTTTCCGCTACCCGGTTTAGCGGGGAAGATAGAATTAGCCTCTGGTAGTGTATGATATCACCATCTTCCAGATCTGCAAGTGACTGGCCCATGCGGCTGTTAGGATCATATACTATAAGCGGCCACGAGACTGAATTACGATACCTGCCATCGGTTTCTCTAATACCTTCGTGAGCTGTATAGCTCACCATATTAGAATCATGATGTTTTACACTCTCCACTCCATATCTGTGGTGATAATTGGTAGGAATGAAAGGCGCCATCGCCATACCACAAACTACAAGACCGCCGATCGCATGTCTTTTCCATCCCATGACTAAAATATAGAAGAAAGTTTCTTAAGCTTAATGTGCAAATTGCATACCAGCTTCTTTTCTTAGAACGTCAGCCCTGTCGGTTTTCTCCCATGTGAAGTCAGGGTCGTCCCTCCCGAAATGCCCGTAGGCAGCTGTCTTTGAATAGATGGGCCTCTTGAGGTTCAGGTGCCTGATTATCTCGGCCGGCTTCAGCGGGAAATGCTTCCTCGCCAGGTCCAGTATTCTTTCTTCAGGGATCTTGTTTGTATCAAAACAATCAATATGCAGCGAAACCGGCTCGGGGTATCCGATGGCATAGGCAACCTGCAGCTCGCACTTGTCCGCCAGGCCGGCGGCCACGATATTCTTCGCTATGTACCTTGCCATGTAGGCGGCAGACCTGTCCACCTTTGAGGGGTCCTTGCCGCTGAAAGACCCGCCGCCATGCCTCCCCATGCCGCCATAGGTGTCAACAATGATCTTCCTTCCGGTCAGGCCGGAGTCTGCGTAGGGTCCTCCCCTGACGAAAGAGCCAGTGGGGTTGATGTAGAACCTTGTCCTGGCGTCAAGCCATTTGCCGCACACGGGCCTTATTACCTTTTCCGTTATGTCCCGTTTGATTGTCTCGTAATCCACGCCGCCGTCATGCTGCGTCGAGACAACCACATTGTCCACCCTTGCCGGCTTGCCGTCATGGTATTCAACGCACACCTGGGATTTCCCGTCAGGCCTCAGGTAGCTCAGCCCATTGCCTTTCCTAAGTTCCGCAAGCTTCATCACGAGCTTGTGCGCAAGCGTAATTGGCAGCGGCATCAGTTCAGGCGTCTCGTTGGTGGCAAAGCCGAACATCATCCCCTGGTCTCCTGCGCCCTGCTCCTTGTGCAGCCCCTGCCCCTCTGTCACGCCCTGCGAGATGTCCGGCGACTGCTCTGTTATCTGCGTCCACACGGAGCACGTCTCCCACTCAATGCCGTATTCTGATTTTGTGTAGCCTACGTCCCTTATGGTCTTCCTTACGACCGCTGGCACGTCAACATATGTCTTTGTGGTTATTTCCCCGAAAACATTCACCCCGCCGTTCTTGGTTGAGGCCTCGCATGCCACCCTGGCATCAGGGTCCCTGCTCAGGATCTCGTCAAGCACAGAATCCGATATCTTGTCGCACATCTTGTCAAGGATGCCCTTCGGTAACGGATTCCGAAGTAAA
>JACQOB010000111.1 GCA_016202745.1 Candidatus Aenigmatarchaeota archaeon
AGCCAAAGCTTTTATTTCTTTGCCTGGCAATAACAATTATGACAAAGAGAAATGTTGGTCTGATGGGGACAGGGATTCTCGCCTTGGGTGCCTATTTAGGCTCACCTGGCCTTGATTATGCGCCAAGCGGCGTCCAGGCCATAGAAATAACAGACGGAGGCAGGGCAGCAGATCCATATACAGAAATCCTGCATGAGTATGGAATTGCAGTCAGAAGGGGGGACAGTTTGTGCAGATTTGCACGCCAGGTATACGGCAGCGAAGCAAAGTGGAAAACTGTGTTTGATGATAATGACCTGGACAGGGCGCTAAGAAAAAACTCTGGCCTGCCTGCAAGCGAAAGAGCCAGATACGTTTTCGGCCACCATTCAGAACCATCAAAACTGCCATTGGAAAAGGATGGGGAGAGGGTATGGCTGCGCGTATGGCTAACACAAGAGCAAATGTATGAATACGCAAGGTTGCATCCTCAAAGGATTATAGTACCATGGAATGCAGAAGTCTGAATAGGCTTTATGAGCCCTTAGTCCTTCCCAAAAACATGTATCTCCCTGATTAGCCTGTGCCTCTCGGTGAAATCCAGCAGCGGCCTCTCGTGACCTATGGACGTCCCCTTCAGCGGGTCAATGACTGAGAAGCCGGCGTTCTCGGCCAGGTTTTCCATGCCGAGCCTGGTGGGCCTCTCCTTTGAGTGGAACCTGGGCGACACAATGCAGACCCTGCCGCCCTTCTTCAGTGCCTGGAACATGCCCTTAAGGGCTTCCTCATACATGGGCTTCAGGATTGAGATTATCTTGAAAGCCTTGGCGGAATGGGGCGTCTTCCTGAGGCTGGGGCCGAGGTAAGGTTCGGTTACGATCAGGTCAACCGTCCCTGGCTCCACGTACTGGCCCATTCTCAGGGCGTCCCCGCATATGACCCTGTGGGAGAGGCCTATCTTGTACTCCTTCTTCAGCCACTCGAGGTTGCCCCTGCATTCCGGGATGCGGTTCGAGTTCCTGTCCAGGCCCTTCAGCTGGTAGCCCATGAGGCCTGCCTCCTGCAATATGCTCCCCACCCCGCAAAAGGGGTCCAGCAGCACGCCAGACCTTTTCCCCGCCAGGTTTATCATTATCCTCGCGAGCCTGGGGGGTATCGCAAGCTCGTGCCTCTGGTGGGGCTTCTTCATGTCCCTCTTCCTGAACTCGAACGGGTCGTGGACGAAGATTGTCCTGGCCAGGTAAATCCTGCCATCATTTTCAAAAGCTATTATTTCACTGATCTTCTTCCTTGCTATCTTCCCGTGCTCCAGTTCCAGCGGGGAATGGATGTGGCTTGTCCTGACCCTCTCTGACTTCAGCTTGTCCTTCACCATCCCGGAAACCGCCTGGCTGTTTTGCCCCGCATTATCGCCGTACGCGCTGACGCCGAAGACGACAGACTGCCTGGCATCAGGGAAATATTTTGCAGTGTCTATGTCGCCGATGCCGCCGTCAAAGGTGTCAATGACCTCCGCCACCTTCAGCGTCCCGCCAAGCCTTTCAAGAAGAGGCGGCCTCCTCTCCAGCTCCAGGAGCATGATTTCCTCGCTGTAATGCCTTATGGAAAAGCCGGCAGAGCCCATCCTCAGGAGCGATACTACTTCAGCTATGGAAAGCTCCGGATTCTTCCCCAGCCTGAAGAGGTATAGCTGTCCCATGGGAACCAATTTAACTCTTGCTGTTAAATATTGCGCATGTACAGGGATCCGGCCACCGGGCAGGGTGGCAGGAAAACGCTAGATATGAAAAGCGGCTGGCGGACAAGGCATATGGCGGCAAAGCAAATTCCGTTATAGTGTTCCAATGTTCCGGATGCACGGGAATTTCTTCTATTACGTGACCAGGAACGGCTTTCAGAACAGCGCTGGCTACCTCCAGGACCATGGATATTCTGCCATTGAGGAGTACCAGTATCCGCGATGGACAAGCTACAGGGGCCCTGGCGGGGATGTTGTGCGGCTAAGGCTTGAAAAGGACTTCAGGGGGAATCCAGGACTGCATCGGGCTTGGCGAAGCTACGTGCCTGGGCCTCAAGGAAGCGGCCAAAAACCCCGGGGTATTGCTGGAAGCTGGACGCGTGTCCTGCCAGGGCTGGAAGGGGCTTCTTGAGGACCTGAGGAAATCTTTTGATAAATCAGGGCTACATTTTCCAGGATAAAGTATTTATATAGGGCAATCCATAACTTTCAATAGGTATTAAAAGTTTTAAAGGCTGTAAGTCCGGCGATAACATCGCCGGCAGGCACCGGGTGATTGGATGGTTAACGCGTACTCGCAGGCAATTGTGCATTCCATTAGGGACGTGGACAAGATAGCCACATCCCCTTACGTGAAGGATTACACGCTGGAGAGGAAGCAGGCCCTGCTTGACGTGCTCCAGGCGGACGAAGGCGAAACCGTGCAGGTTCTCAAGTTCCACCAGTCGCTGTGCCCTGGCTGCGTTGACGATGAGAAGTGGACTGACATGAAAATTGACTGCATCACGTACGTGAAGGACAACAAGGTATGGATGATAAAGAACTGCCCGGAGCATGGAAAGACCAAGGAGGTCTACTGGGCTGACTGGGAAATGTACAAGAAGGCCGAGAGGTTCCAGGACCCTGGCATAAAGATTCTCAACCCCAACATTGACAAGTCGCAGTTTGAGATTGACTGCCCGACAGACTGCGGGCTTTGCGTGGAGCACGAGTCCCACACCGGCCTTGGCAATGTCGTGCTGACCAACAGGTGCGACCTCACGTGCTGGTACTGCTTCTTCTACGCGAAGGAGGGCGAGCCAATATACGAGCCCACGCTGGACCAGATAAAGTTCATGCTCAGAAGGATGAGGAATGTCAAGCCCATAGGGGCCAATGCAGTCCAGCTTACCGGCGGCGAGCCGACCCTCAGGGAAGACCTGATTGACATAGTCAAGGCTGCGCACGAGATCGGCTACGACCATGTCCAGCTCAACACCAACGGGATCAACTTGAGCATGAAGCCGGAGCTTGCAATGAAGCTCAAGGAGGCCGGCTCGCACGTGCTTTACATGAGCTTTGACGGCATGACGCCGCAGACAAACCCGAAGAACTACTGGGAAGCCCAGGGCGCCATGGACAGCTGCAGGAAGGCGGGGATAGGCATAGTGCTTGTGCCGACTGTCATTGGCGGTGTGAACGACCATGAGCTTGGCGACATCATACGGTTCGGGATGGGCAATATTGATGTTATCAGGTCAGTAAACTTCCAGCCTGTTTCGCTTGTGGGCAGGATGCCCGAGAAGCTGAGGAAGGAGCAGAGGATAACCATACCGGGCTCCATAAAGAGGATAGAGGAGCAGACTGACGGCCAGATAGGGAGGGAGCACTGGTTCCCTGTCCCCTGCGCAAAGCAGGTCACGGATTTCATCGAGGCGCTGAAGCAGGAGCCCAAATACAGGCTTTCAATCCATTTCGCGTGCGGCATGGCCACATACGCGTTCAAGGACAACGACAAAATGATACCGCTGACCAAGTTCTTTGACGTGGAGGGCTTCTTCGACTACCTGGGGGAGCTTACCAGGGAGCTCAACTCAAGCAGGCACAGGAGCATAAGGAAGTATGTCGTGCTTTCCAAGCTGCTGGTGAACATGAGGAAATACGTGGACAACAGCCAGAAGCCAAAGAACCTGAAGTTCATGAGGATGCTCATGGGAGCGATGCAGGGAGGCAATTACCATGGCCTGGCGGACTTCCACCACAACTCGCTGTTCGTGGGGATGATGCACTTCCAGGACCCCTACAACTGGGACATTGACAGGATACACAAGTGCGACATCCATTATGCGACCCCTGACGGCAGGATAATGCCATTCTGCACGTTCAACGTCATTCCTGAACTTTACAGGGACAGGATTCAGAGGAAATTCTCGATACCTGCTGCCGAATGGGAGAAGAAGACTGGGAAGAAGCTGATAGACGACAAGCACCACAGGAAGCTTACGCCTGAGCAGATTGCGCTGATCAAGGCCAATTTCGACAAGCACAGGAGGAGCCTGGTCAAGGTCAAGCCGACACCCGACTGGGGGCTGCAGGCGGTTGAGCAGGCCGTGACGGCAATAACGCAGCCGGCGCAGGGCAGCGGCTTCATACCGCTTGGGCAGGTGGGCAAGCATGTGTCAGCAAAGAGGCCAACCACTGAAAACCCGGCAGGTTCATTCGTTTCCAACAGCGGCTCCTGCGGGACGTGCGCGCCGGTGAGGGTGGCGGAGTAGAAAGACTTATTTTATCCAACCTGCTAAAGAAACCTATAAATCCTTGATTCCTCGGTTAGCTCGCCTATCCGCCGGTCACAGACCGGCGGTATTACGGCTCGCCTGTTAATTGGTTAGATACCTGTGCAGTAGCGTTTGCGAATCCTGTTTCTTGGCTCTCGGCTTCCCTTGGTTC
>JACQOB010000115.1 GCA_016202745.1 Candidatus Aenigmatarchaeota archaeon
GAACCAAGGGAAGCCGAGAGCCAAGAAACAGGATTCGCAAACGCTACTGCACAGGTATCTAACCAATTAACAGGCGAGCCGTAATACCGCCGGTCTGTGACCGGCGGATAGGCGAGCTAACCGAGGAATCAAGGATTTATAAGGGTGTACCTGGAATCCATCAGGATTTTCAGATCCGAAGGCGTGAAGGCAGCCCTGAATTTCTCGAATCCGTATTTTACTGAGCCAGCCAACACGGGTTTCCTCTATACCAGGTTCAAATGGTCCTTCAGGAAAACGCTGTCACGCTATGGGAAGCCGGCGGAAGAGGCGCAAAACATTTAAATATCATCATGGGCTAATAGTGGAAGGATTGTGTCATTATGGCCGTATCAACGACCTTCAAAGTAGTGGTGTCAGACCCGAAGACGAGGAAGGCTTACCAAAAGGAAGTGGACCACGGCACATCAGGCCTGATTGGCAGGAAAATAAGGGACAAGGTTCCCGGGGATTTCTTCGGGCTGAAGGGATATGAGCTGGAGATAACAGGCGGCTCGGACAGGGAAGGCTTCCCGATGAGGCGCGACGTGGAAGGCCAGGGAAGGAAGAGGCTCCTTCTTGCGGGCGCGCCGGGCTTCCACCCGAGGATCGAGGGCCAGAGGAAGAGGAAGTCCACAAGGGGAAACACAATTTCCCAGGAAATCATTCAGGTGAACGCGAAGATCGTGAAGCACGGCGACAAGGCGCCCGAGGAGCTTCTCGACATAAAGCCGAAGGGGAAGGAAGAGGGGAAAGAGGAAAAGCCCGCTGAATAGGGTATCTCAGGTTTTGTTATCTGTCAGATTTTGCGCTGGCATACACCAGGGGTTTGAGAATGTCATAGCAACGCGCCTTATGGTGATTAACAATTTGCAGGCTTAAAAACTCAGAAATGCGCCTTGTGCATCTCCCAGCATATGCCGAACCACTTGCACCCATGGCCGTTCATCTTGCCGATGCAGCAGTCCTTGCATATCCTTGCGTCCTTCGGGTTGTGGACAACGCACCTCACAATCCTCTTGTCGCCTTTGCAGTCGTGGCAGCCGGCCATGGCAATCATCATGCTTTACACGGGTAAAATACAGCGGGGAATATAGATTAGAATTTATCGCTGGGGCTATTTAAAGGTTGGCCTAATTATCTCGGGTTTTCGGGTGAAAACCCATTGTATGAACCTGTCGGTTGTCCTAAGTTGAAAGCCTTAAAAAGTTTACTAACGTATTTCAAGATTGATATGATAAAGGTGGACATCAAGACCTCCTCAGAAGGCATTTTTGAAGAAGCCATAAGGACTCTGCCGGTTACTGTATATCATGGAAGAATTATTTTCCTGGCAAATGGGCTGGTGGCTCCTACGCACGGCAACGATGAAGAACCATATCGTTCATTATGCGAATCCAAGGGGATAATGCCGTTCACGCAGAGAGAGCTTACATATGATGGCGTGGGGTTTTTTGTGGATCAGGATCAGATACGTGGCAGGAGACATACTGACGGGCTGTTCACTATCTATAGTACAGATTCCAGGGAAAGGAAACGCGCAACCTTTGACGGCTTCCTGAAGGGGGGCAAAATATCCAGGCTTAGAGTTCTCCTCGATCATTACTCACCTGAAGCCTTTGAAGCGCTGAGGGGCACATTCCTGGATCAATTCATCAGCAGTGGATATGAAGTTGCAGAAGGGCATGATATTGGCCTGGCAACTTATGACTCCGGGAAGATAGCCGGCCTTCCTAGAATTTCCCTAGGCTGCGCTGGATTGTCTTTTGGCCCGGAAGGCCAGCAAAGGCATTTGTCACTTGAGATTAGCCCATATGACGGTGTTGGCGACCTTGATTTTATGAAGAAAGGGTATGATAAAAATGTTCCTATATTGAAAGATTGGTTTGAAGGCCTTAAGACAAAATACCAGCCATGAGAGTCCTGTCCGCATTTCTTTTTATCCTTAACGTGCAATTATTGCATATGGCCCATATCCCAGCTGTCAGCGCGGAGCAGATGAGGAGGATTGACGAGCTTGCGGCCAAGTTCTTTGGCCTCGAGACAACGCAGATGATGGAGAATGCGGGCAGGGCTGCCGCCATGCTTGCAAGGGACCTCCTTGGAGGGGCCCGCGGAAAGGTTGTTACGGTGCTTATCGGCAAGGGGCACAACGGCGGGGACGCGGCGGTAGCGGCAAGATACCTGCACAACTGGGGGGTGGAGGTTCATGCAGCGGTGGCAGGCCATCCCGACGACATCAATCCCGTCACCAGGATCCAGATAGGCGTCCTCAGGTCTATGTACGTGAACATCATGCACTCCATTGACTACATGAAAGCAGACAGGTACATGAAGAACTCCCACCTCATAATAGACGGCGTGCTCGGTTACAATATAAGGGGGGACCCGCTGAACGATTGCGGGACCCTGATACACATGGCCAACAACTCGGGGAAGAGGATACTCTCCCTGGATATCCCATCCGGCCTCAATCCAGACACCGGAATACCATACAATCCATGCATAAGGGCCAGGTGGACTGTCTCCTTCATGCTTCCGAAGAAGGGCCTCCTGGAAAAGAAGGCCAGGCCCTTCGTGGGCGAGCTGTGGATTGCGGACATAGGCCTGCCGCAGGAGATCCTTACCCAGATGGAGCTTCCCGCTGGGAGCATGTTTGAGAAGAAAGACCTAATAAAATACTGATTTGTTGTCACTCTTAAGATATATAAGGCTTTTAAATACCCCCGGTATAACCATTAAATATGGCCCTGTTCGCAAGGAAGTACGGCACCAAGGAGGAGATTGCAGGAGGCATAGCGAAGCTGATAGGCACCACTTTGGGCGAGGTTATCGAGAGGCAGAGGGACAACCTGGTGACAAGGATCATGAGGAAGGCCGGGAGGATGTTCGACAGGCACGTGACGCAGCCTTTTGACAACTGCCTTTTCGAGAAGGACAACGTCTATACTGCTTTGGGGACGGCTGCGGGAGGCGTGGCGGGATACCTGCTTGGCACGTGGTTTGCGGATTATGTTTACAGTTCAATGGAGAGCACTCCAGGCCTTGCCCATGACAACGCACATATGGCTGCCGCTCTCGCAGGGACAGGTGCGGCGCTTCTTGGCACTTTTGGGGGAAGCCTTGCCGCTTATCTCAACAAGGAAAGGATTGCCGGGTGGGTTGGCAACACGCTGGATTCTGTTTCCGGGGTGTGGGACAACGGAATGCAGTACCTGAAATATGCTGCAAGGACTGCGGCTGTGGCCGGAACGCTGGCGGGGGCCTTTGCCGGCACCATGGTGGTGAATAATTTCTGGAAGGGTGACCCTGTTAAGGCGGGGCATACTGAGGAAGCTGCCGCTCCTGCCAGGGAATCACCTGCGGAACCTGCCGCCTCCTCCAAAGAGATGGCTACCAGCGTGAAACCAGCCGAGGCGAGGATTGAGAAGAGGGAACGCGCCCCATACAAGCCGGTATTTGCGCCCAGGGAGGAATGGGCAAGAATAAAGCCTTACGATGTCGTCGGAAGGTGGAGCGGCGGCGTCTCAGTGGCGCAGAGGGCCATAATAAGCGGCGATGCGGAAGACGTCTGCTACAAGATAGGGGACGATCCTTTTCTCTGCACGGACATAGGGGATCCAATAACAATCGACAAGCCTGGGGAGCTGCAGGTGGCCGTCAGGAATTCCAGGGGCGAGATAGCGGCCTCGTACAGGAGCATGATTACGCGGGAAATGATTCCCCAGGTAAATGACGCTTTTGAATCTGCGGATAAAGAGGAGGGTGGGCTTGTTGCTGGCGGCGATGGAGTGCCTGCCGGCGATGTTATCGCCGGGCTTGTCAGCGACGGGCATGTAGCTGTCGGGCTTGCCGCCGACGGACTGGAAGGGGGCATCAATTCCGCTCCGGATTCCGCGGGCGGCCTTTTCTCCAGATATTTGATGGCAAGATCTGGCGGCCACGGCACACTGTCAGAGGAGGATCATGCCGCGCTGTCGGCGGATTTTGCCATGTCCTGCAACAGCATCGCTGACAGGTTCATGGCAGGGGAGGCGCCATACAAGATCGCGGGGGATTGCGAAGAGGCGTGGATCAGGTCCACCGGGGATGTGTACAGGGCGCTCAAATTTGCGTCCAGGACAGGCGGGAGGAAGATTGCGGTGGACAGGAAGTACGGCAAGCTGTGGAAGTTTTGGCACGCGGGGGAAAGCGAAGAGGAGGCCCTGCTCAGGGACGCGGATGAATTCGCGGGCATTGGGAGCCTTAAGAAGGCAGGGGGGATATATCTCGGCGTTTTGGCCGGCTATGCCAGGAAGGGCTTTGATGCAACAGACGTCATATCTGCGAGGGCGAGGAAATACGGGATAGCGTTTTCCAGGGATGAGATAAAGAGCATCGCAATCCAGGCTTACGGCAGGGCTGCCTAACAGTTTTTAAATACCGTGTATAATTAGAATTACTATGACGAAGCTTATCTCAACAAATCCATCAAGAAACTATGAAGTTTTGGGGGAAGTAAATATATCTTCTGAAAAAGAGATTCAGGATAAAGTGAAGCTGGCACGTTCAGCCCAAAAAAACTGGGGGCCTATTGGAATATCCAGGAGGGTCAAACTTCTGAAAACCCTTGTTCTGGCATTTGCTGAGAAAAAGGAGAAGCTGGCCCTTCTGATTTCCCAGGAAATGGGCATGCCATTTTCTCAGGCCATTGAAGACTTGAATTCCGGGATTAGATATTTCAGCTGGTACTTGGACAATGCTGAAACATACCTGAAACCTGAAATTACACACGAAGATGACAACGAAATCCATAAGGTTGTTTACGAACCAGTGGGGGTTGTAGCAGTTATTGTCCCGTGGAATTTTCCGTTTTCTAATTTTGTTTGGCAGGCTGGACAGAATTTAACTGCCGGGAATGCCGTGGTTTTTAAACACTCAGAAGAAACCCCCCTGTTCGGCAGGGAAATCGAAAAGGTTTTTGACCTGTCAGAAATTCCCAGAGGAGTTTTCAACGAAGTTTATGGGGGCGGTGAAGTCGGAAACCTGCTTGTGCACCAGGACATTGACATGATCTGTTTTACCGGAAGCTCTAAAATCGGGAAGCAGCTTTACAGGATAGGGGCTGAAAAATTCATTCCTGTTTTGATGGAGCTTGGCGGTTCTGCCCCGGGGATAGTTTTTGAAGATTCTGACATTGACAAGGTCATTGAAAGCATCTATATCAACAAGTTTCTGAACTGTGGGCAGGTATGTGACGGATTAAAGAGGCTAATAGTTCATGAAAGCAAATTTCAGGAAGTCGTAAAGAAATTAACGGCCGTTATTCAGGGCAAAAGAGTAGGACCCGCCGAAGATAAAAATACCGAAATAGGACCACTCGTGGCAAAACGCCAGCTGGAACTTTTGCAAGAGCAGGTCAAAGACGCAGTCACCAAAGGGGCAAAGATTATTTCAGGAGGCAAACCCCCGGGAAATCTGAAAGGAGCCTACTATGAACCCTCGCTAATTGTTAATGTAAACCGCAATATGAGAATCTGGCAAGAGGAAGTATTTGGCCCTGTTTTGCCCGTTGTCTCTTTCAAGACCTATGAAGAAGCAATTGAACTGGCGAATGACACTAAATATGGCCTTGGAGGCTATGTTTTTACGGAAGACAAAAAGCTGTTCCAGAGAGCATCCTCTGGGATACGGACGGGAATGGTTGCCCATAATAATGTGACTTATTTGATGCCATGCAACCCTTTCGGCGGATGCAAAGATTCCGGAATTGGCAGGGAACACGGCAAATACGGGTTTCGCGAAGTCTGCAAAACCAAGACGGTTTCAATGGAAAAATAGGCTTTCACCAATAGGTTGCTGTTAAGGTCTATGAAGCAGCGGTTTAATGCTTAAATGTCTTGCAGCCATTCTATTTAGCATGCCGGAAGGAGACATCCTGATAATGACGCCAGACTTGAAAGTCCGGGGGAGCCCGCGCAATTACTTATTGTGCCACCAGATGCTTTCAAGGCAGCCGGACAGGGGGCTTTCCAGGGATGACAACAGGCCCTATTTCAAAAAGGACCTGTCCGCGGGGAGGCTCAGTCCATATGTGGGGGAATGGGTGGCCTACTGGAAGGGCATCCTCTGCGGCGAGGGCGAAGAGGGAGAAGCGCTTTACCGCAAGGCTTCCGTGTATTACGGAGCGACCAACCTTGCAGTATTCAGGGTGCCATTGGACGACGAACCTCTGGAGGGTGTCCTGCATGGCGGCGCTCTGGGGAAGTTCTAGCTATGCCGGAAATAGACGTGCTTGATTATGAGGGGGTTGAGTTTGTCCTCAGCCTTGAGGAGTTGCAGGCGGAAGCCGGGAGGAGGCCAAGGGATGGCGATGGCGGCTGCAATTTCCGCTGGTTTGAGTATGACCTGCTGCATGCCAGGGTGTTTGACAGGTACCCACCAGGCGGCTATGTTGCCTATTATAACGGGACCTTCTGCGGCCAGAGCAGGCACAGGGACCTGCTTTTCGAGAGGGCCTTAAGGGAATACGGCATAGTGGGCACAGCCGTATTCAGGATTCCAGAGGTCAGAAGCTACAGGGAGCGCAGGGAAAGGAAGCTGCCAGTGTGGGAGCTTGCGCATGATGCTGCCGGCGACTTCCGCGTCTTCTGATTGCGTAAAAGCGGTTGTTATCTGTAATTCCCGAGGGCGCAGAATTACTCTTTCTTAAGAACTCTAACAATCGCATCTAATCGAGGAGCTTCAGAAGGAACATGGTTCTCCGCAAAATCACGTAGATTTTCATATCCTCTTATTTTGGCATCTCTTACGGTATCAACACCATTGTCTTCCGCTCCTCTCCAATAATCTTGCATACGTGACTCTTCTGCTTTAATATCTTTAGA
>JACQOB010000116.1 GCA_016202745.1 Candidatus Aenigmatarchaeota archaeon
GATTTATGATGATAAATTTTATAAGCGTTTATTGACACTACAGCTAGTCAGTCAAATGGCGTGTGGATATAGAATTCATCTCATTGTGATGACGTGCTCCGTGTACCCGTCGCCTTTCCACATGTGCCTGGTTGTCCTGTATCCCCAGCCGTCTCCCAATAGGTATGAAACCTTGAAGCGCATGTATGTTGCGTCGATATTCTCGGGGGAGACATGCATCTTCAGCCTGGGGAAGGGGTCTGAGTGGAACTGGTAGACTATTTTCCTGTCTTCTACCAAAGGGAACCTCACGTCGAGGCCGAGCTTTCTGTCCCTTTCGCCAACCACCCTCGCAAAGTCCTGCGGGTAGCCTTTCGTGAATGGCGGCTCCGCGGCGTCATAGGACTTCTTCAGGCCGCGCTCGACAATATTCCTGAACAAGTCCAGCGCCCTGTCCTCTCCCAGCTCCTCCTTCAGCACAAAGAACATGTTTTCATAGAGGCTGAAGAATGCTTCGTTGCGTTCTGCCATAGGAAGGTTGTTGCTGCAAAGCTTATAAAGGCGTGGCTGGCTGCGGGAAAATAAATGAAAGAAAAAAAGGAAAATTTCTTAACCCTTTCTTTACAGGCATCTTCCGCTTGAGCACACAGTGGTGTTGCCGCCTGCGCAGTTGAAAAACCCGCCTGCAACAAAATCGTCTATGCAATAGAATTCATTGAGTGTTGTGCTTGATATGCAGACGTCTGTTCTTGATATTGTTGCATCGGTGGCTGTTCCCTGCACTGTCACGACAAAACCGCCGTCTGTGTCTGTGCATGGGGGCAGCAGTTGTATGGTGTCTGAGACCTGCCTTATGTTCAGCGCGTTGTCCCTGACCTCATAGTAGACTGTCTTTGTTCCATCTCCAGACGAAAGTGACCACGCCTGTGTTGCTGTGCAGCCCATCCACCCGGTGAAGAGCAGGTCTTCATTTGCATACCTGCAATCCTTGACGCCCGAACCGCTGTCAGAGAATGTCAGGTAGAGCGTCACATTTGGCGTTGTTGTGTTTGGTGCTCCATTATTGACCGATATGCTTGCACTTGGCTGTGTTACATCGCAGTCGTTAGGGCAACTGGTGCTGGTTTCCCCGGATTCACAGACCCCGTTCCCGCACAGTGTGCACGAGGCTGTGGAGATTGTGCAATCCGGTGTGCATGTCAGGCTTCCGCCAGTGTAGTTGAAGCCCTGGCATGTCTGGCTTCCGAAGTCGCCCCCGTCGCACTGCTCGCTTGCCTGGTTAATCACTGCGTCGCCGCAGAATGGTGCCGGTATGCACCTGCCGCTCTGGCAGATTCCGTTGGGCGCGAAATTGCCGCACCACATCAGAACGGATTTTGCGCTGTTGCCCCGGCAGTAGAATTCCCTGACTGTGTCAACATTGTAGCAGTTGTCAGGGAAACTGCTTGTGCCATGCGGGCTGGTTCTTGTCACAGTCCCGAAGATCGCAGGCACAATTCCTCCGTCCGAGTCGCTGCACGAAACAGTCTGGTTTGCGGCTGACACGACTCCGGTGCTTGGTATGCCTGAAAGGGATATTGCCGATAGAACGAGCACGGCAGCCAGGAAGACTGCCAGTTTTGTTGTCATACCCTTTTTCATTCAGTTACACCTTACCTTTATTGGACCGCAAGCTTTTTAAACGCATCCGAGAACATGTGAAGAATATGGACATTGTCACCGCACTGCTGCAGTTCATCCTGCACATCGACGGGCAGCTGGTCTCGATAACGCAGGCCTACGGGCTTCTCACATACGCCATCCTCTTTGCGGTGATATTCCTGGAGACAGGGCTTGTGGTTGCGCCTTTCCTGCCGGGGGATTCGCTGCTTTTCGCGGCGGGGGCGCTGGCGGCGCTTGGCTCGCTTGACGCTGCCCTGCTGTTTGTGCTGCTTGCGGCTGCGGCCATACTGGGCGACACGGTGAATTACTGGATAGGCCACAGGTGGGGGACAAAGCTGTTCACAAGGGAGAGGTGGTTCCTTAAGAAGGAAAGCTTGGACAGGGCTTCCGCGTTTTATGAGAGGCACGGGGGCAAGGTCATTGTCATGGCGAGGTTCATACCCATCATAAGGACGTTCGCCCCTTTTGTCGCCGGGCTGGGGAAGATGCGCTACAGGTATTTCCTTTTCTACAACGTGGCCGGCGGCCTGCTCTGGACAGGTATATTCGTTTTCGGAGGATTCTATTTCGGCAGCCTGCCTGCCGTGAAGGACAACTTCAGCCTGGTCATATTTGCGATAATAGCCATATCTCTTGTGCCGGTGGCTGCTGGGTTCGTCCTTAGGAAACGTAAGAATATAAGCACAGGCGGGAAATAGCATAATTGAATGCGGCCACAGCTAATCGTGGGCGTGGATCCGGGGACAACGACCGGGATCTCAATTCTAGACCTCGACGGCAGGGTCATCTCTGTAATGAGCGGGAAGGGCCTTTCAAGGTCCGACATCTCAGGGATGATATCGCAGGCCGGCAATCCTGTCATCATAGCGAGCGACATCAACCCCGTTCCCAGGGCGCTGGAGAAGCTTGCCTCCGCCTTCCTGGCCAGGATTGTCACCCCGACCGAGAATTTCACGAGGGAGGACAAACTGGACATGGCCAAGGCGTACACCAAGAAGTATTATGAGAGGAGGCCCCTCTGGAACAACAAGCATGAGAGGGATTCGCTGGTTGCCGCCATCTATGCATGGAAGAGGGTGAGGCCCCTCATGAGGAAAATAGACGAGAGGCTGGAGGATGCGGACACGGAGGCCAGCAGCTTTGTGAAGGGAAACGTGATAATGTCCAGGACGAGCATTGACGCGAGCGTGAAGCAGTTTTATGGCAGGAGGCATTGAAATAGGCTTAAATATCTAACTGGCGTCTAAGAAATATGGAAAGTGATTTAGGAACAGATTACAGGGCAGGCACAAGACATCTAATTATACATGGTTTGGGAAGGGAAGGCAACCAGTTTAACGAGATTGAAAGGAGGCTCATATCGCATAATATTACTGTCCACAGAATACACCATGTTGTGGATTATCAGGAACTGCCTTCTATTGCAAAGGCGAGGCTTGGCAATCCAGGTGTTTATCTTGTGATGGTTGATGACATGTTTGGTAGCCGGGCTATGGATCTAGCCCATGGGATACAGCCTTTTCTGGGGGACTTCGATACAGTTGATGGAATTTACTGGCTCGGTGGCGAGAGCAGCGGTGGCAGGGGTGTGCAGCGGATAAAACACAACGGCGCATATGCTAACTTCTATAGTCCCCCTCCCCAGGGATAAAAGCAGTTTTATGGCAGGAGGCCGAAATATTATGGATGAAGAGGCTTTTTCGCGGCCGGCTGGATGAGAAGCAGGCCAGGCTGCTGAACACCCTTTACTTCCTGGTGAGGCTCCTTGCCCTGTCGGCCCCGCTTTACTTCATAATCTCATACGGCGACCTTTACCCGCTGCAGGCCATCACGGCCTCCAATTCAGCACTCATACTTCACGGCCTTGGGTACCAGGTGGCCCAGGACGGGCCTGTCGTGGCGGTAAGCGATGGCCTGTCAAGCTTCAGGTTCTTCATTTCGGAGGATTCCACCGCGTGGAAGTCGATGCTTTTCCTGTTTGCATTGATATTTGCCGTCCCAAAAGTTCGCATCAAAAAGAGGCTGCTTGGCATCCTGTGGGGGCTGCCGCTTGTGTGGATCGGCAACCTGGGGAGGGTCGTGGGCATTGTGCTTGTCGAGAGGTCATACGGGATTGGCGCCGCACTTTTTTGGCACGACTTCCTCTGGAGGGCCGGGCTGGTGGCGCTTGTGCTGGGGCTGTGGCTGGTTTGGCTGGGCGGCGGCAGGCGCAGGTTATTTAGCCGATGGCACCAATTTAATACATGGCCAGGGGCGTCATAGGCATTGACACGATAGTGGGCCTGGGGATATTCATCACCGTGGTGGGGATGGCGTTCGCCATCTACATCCAGAGCTTTCCCTCTGACATCAGCACGCTTAAGATTGAATCCGATATCATTGCGGAAAGCATAATCGATTACATGACAGCCGATGCGGCTGATGTGCCGGTGACCTACGCTTCAGCCCTGCCCGTGCAGAACGCAGTCCTTTATTTCAATTTCTCATGGCCCTATGGCGCTGAATCAACAAAGGTGATCTCGCCCGCGGGCGGCTACCTCGACTGCATGCTGTCCGGCAACTCGGTCTTCTTCAAGGGCGACCTGTCCGCAGGGCTCAACATCTTCACCATGGCCTTCAGCGACATCCAAAATCCAATTGGCTGCAGCGCCATAATTCCGACAACGGGCGCGAAGGTGGGCGTTCCGCTTACCTCCCAGGCAAAGAAGAGACTGTCCGGCACGAAGGTTAACCAGCTGTTTGCGATGCCGTACAAGAAGGCCAGGGAGGACCTCCGCCTTGGCAGGGATTTCAGGATTGAGATGTACGGCGGGACTAGGAATTATGGCCTCCTGCCGCCGCCCAACACCAACGTCTTCACAAAGGAGAAGGTCATCGAGCTGGCAGAGGACCCGCTCAGCACGGCGGACGTGAAGGTTTACGTATGGTGACGGTGCCATAGGGCCAGCGTGGCACGCTGGCAGAAATGTCGTTAATATTATAGGGAACAAGAAGATATTATGAAGGCACTGCTTATCACGTTCCTTGCGGCCGCATTGGCGCTGTCCGCCTCTGCCGGCGCCCAGAAGGTTGACTTCAACCTCACGATCTCGGGTGCGGACAGCACAAACAGCGTCTATGTGCCCGGGGTTGGGGCTATCCAGCCGTCCTCTGACCTTAACCTGATACCTCTCCCCCTGCAGCCGCCGCATTACTATGTCGCCTCATATTACAACAACGTCCTGTGGGGCCTTGCTGCATCAAAGGGCTCTTCAGTCGGCATCAGCGAAGCCGGCAGCGACCAGACAGTGAACATCAGGCAGAACCTGCAGGGCTCCAGGGTTTTTCTTGTCTTCTCGAAGGGGGACTACAAGAATATTGAAAAAAACATCGGCCTTGTCGAGTCAGGCGCCTTCCTGCTGCAGAACGTGCCCAGCTTCGCGTTCGGCAGCATCCAGTTCCTGCCGGTGAAGATACTGCTGGACTACCAGGACATTGACCTTTCCGGGGACTTCACCCTCCAGAGCGGCACCTTCCAGATAATACTGAGCAACGAGGGCCTGACAGGGACCAAGCCGCTGGTGAGGCTGAGGGTCGTGTAGTTTTCTATAGGATCATTTTAGGCCTGGTTTTGGTCCTTCTTTCCACTCTTTTTACAATGGGCAAAAGGCTGTCAAAGTATCTCTCTTTTGCAGAATCCCTTGCATGAACATATTGTTTATATGATTCTATAACATCCTCCACCAATTCATCAGGTATTTCCAGCTCCCTGATTTCAACAGCAAACCTTCTCCCTGTCAGGGACAAGGCCCATAGTGAACTTCCGCGTGGTGCAGTGAAGGGGCAAGTCCGCTGGCATTGCAATTTCCAGATCGTGATAAGGAACGAGGGCCTGTCGGGCACGAAGCCGGTGATCAATATACGGGTTGTTTAGTTCTGCTTAAATCATGCCTGTGGGTGGAGTGTCCTGTACGCAACTGTTTCTAAGATGTCATTTGACCCTAACAGGAATCCAACAAACCTTTCAAAACCAATTCCATACCCTCCACGCAATAGGGGCTCCTCCTGTTCAAACAAGTTCAAGTATTCTGTAAAAGGAATTGCAGGATCCTGTCCTTTTTCTGATAAATATCTGCCAATTCTTGATTCTACAAGGTATTTTTTTATCAGTTTACCGTTTTCTTCTCTTACAGCCCCGCCTGATGTTTCCCCTAGCTTGGGCATCAACAGGTCCACGCTGTAAGCACATTTGCCATCCGGAGTTCTCTTCATGTTGAAAAACTTGATGGATGCAGGATGATAGGTGACAAATGTCGGGATATCGTCAAAGGCCTGCAGGATTGTCCTCTCCTCCCTCATACCCATGTCATCACCAAATGCATGATTACCGCTTCCAGAGTTCAGCAATTTCAGTGCATCATCATATGTAATCCTTGCAAATTTGGCCGCGATAAGCCTTTCCAAATAGTCCGCATTTCCACCTAACAGTCCAACGTCTGCATAACACTGCCTAACGACCTTTTGCATTGCATGCTTAATGACACCTTCTTGTTCTTCAATTATCCTTTCCAATGCGCTTTGTGGGCCTAAACAGTCATCATATGGCCTTTCAGGTTCAACCAAGGTAAATTCAGATAACCTTCTCCCTTTTGCTTCTGGGTCAACATAATCCTCTTCCCTGAAACTATTATTAACCGTAAAGACCCCGCGCTTCAGCCTCATAACCAGCGCTTCCAACTGGAGCTGTGCGCTTTGGGACAAATGCGCCTCATTGCCATAATAGTTAAGCGTGAAAGAAGCATTGGGGTTTTCGCATGACCCTGCTATGTTTACAAGGGATGATGTTGTCACTTCAGCATATCCATGCAATTTCAGCGCTTCACGCAGGCCTTCCAAGGCTCCAGCACGGATATTAACCAAGGCGTTAAACTTCTCTCTGCTGAAGTCGCCCAGCCCTGTTTTTATTGCATCTTGTCTTGTCATTCTGGCCACCTTTCTTCTTCAAACTTAATAGATGTCCTAATTTTACCTTCTTCGATATCATCTCTATTTTGTTGTAGGGGTCTAGAGGAACTTCGTGGTGCACTCTCTCCACAAAAATTCCTGCCTTTTTCAAAAGAGCAATTCGTTTTGGGTTATTGGACATCAGACGAATACTCTTCAATTCAAAATGACGGAGGATATCTGCTACATCTCCATAATGTTTGCGATAATCTTCATCAAATCCTAATGAAGTGTATGCATCTACTACTAGCTCATGGCATCTGAGTTGTCCCTCTGCATAAACAATAAAATGATTCCTTAATCCCACTGCTTTCCCGTGTTGTTCAAATGCAAATATGATTAACCCATCTCCCTCTTCATCAATAAGTCTTTTTGCTTCTTCTAATTGCCAACCACAATCGCAGTATTGCGAACCAAAAAAGTGCGCCCAAATACAAACTGATTCAACCCTTACCAATGGTTTTTTAACTTTTGATGGATTACCTTTGATGAGTGCAGCATACTGCCCACCAGGAAAAGCAAAATACCAGATTGAAAATTCACTGACTTTTTCTTTGAATATTTTGAGAGGAAGTTTAACCGGACCAATTAATTCATATCTTCCAAACTGATGAACCGTTTTGATTTCTTTTGTGTGTTCCATATTCACTCTTGTCGTCATTCTGGTCACCATCATCTTTAGGAAGGGAATTCAAAACCTTTGATCATATCGCTTGGGTAACCTTTCTCTTCCAAAACTTTCATTGCTGCATCCCTGTAATCCTTGCTTGTTGGCAAATCCCCTGGAAGCGGGATGTATTCCTTTTTCTTGCCTGACATATCCGATGCCCAATTGCCTTCGTAAATTCCGATGCGATTCGCTGACATGGACACGTCCGGATATTTTCTGTAAAACACTATCATTTCATCTGTTTTCCCATCCCCATCCTTGTCAACCACAATTTCAGTCAAGCGGTTTTTATGCCATGAATGATCAACCTCGTCATACCACAGGCTAGTGATCCTGTCATAAGCTGCATCTCCGGCGAAATATGGGTTTTCGTAGAGTCTGTATGCCTTCTGTTTTTCCTCCTGTTGTGAAACCTGACTTTGTTGACGGTTTTCTAAATAATTTTCTGTGTGATTTGAACCTGCTCCACATGCTATTAGTCCTACTGCCGC
>JACQOB010000112.1 GCA_016202745.1 Candidatus Aenigmatarchaeota archaeon
AATATGGCTGACATTCCATGGGGATCGGAGGAGGCGCACAAGTTTGTTACAAACGTGGGCTTGATCACAAGCAACGGGCCCTTCGGGCACAACGTCATGGCAGCTGAATGGACGCACCACGTATCCTATTCGCCGGGCCTGATAATGGTCAATGTCGGCTACAACAAGGCCACGGAAGCCAATATCCTGAAGACAAAGGAATTCGGTGTGAGCATAGCGGCCTCGGACCAGAACGTGGCGTCAAGCGTGTCAGGCGGCAGCACGGGAAAAGAGGTGGACAAGATAAAGGTCCTGGAGGGGCTTGGGATTGAGTTCTACAGGGCGAAGAGGATAAACACGCTGATGGTGAAGGGTGCGGCAATGAACGCCGAATGCAGGCTGGTGAAGGCAGAGAAGCTGGGCGACCACTGGATGTTTGTGGGTGAGGTGCTGGCTGCCGCTGCTGGCGGAAAGGAGCCGCTCATTTTCGGCGGAGGAAGTTACTGGGAGTTCGGCGGCCGTGTGCAAAAGCCACCCAAGGAAACGATTGCGAAGATTAACACGCTAGTGGAGAAATACAGGAAGAAGTAGCCAGCGCGCTCAACCAAGCACCATCATGGGGGCAACCGCCCATTGGCCGTAGGGGGAGCTGTTCCCGACGTGCACAATGAGCGACTCAGCGGGCCTGTATCCCTCGGCTGCCAGGTATTTCTTATGCGCTTCCGCCTCCTTTTCGCCGATGACAGGCATAAGCCTGCAGGCACTGCCCTCATAGAATATGTGGAAGCCTGCCACGTAATTATCAGGCGTGATGAGGCCTTGTGACTCCCTTAGGCGCTGCACCCTTTCTTCGCCGATCTGCGTCTTTTTCAATCTTTCAAAGAGCGGCGGATTGGCCGGGACGTTAAACAAGTATTGCTCCTTTTCAAGCTGCTTATATGACAGGCATCCAAACCCGGATATTCTCCAGAACAGGGTGGGATTCAGCACAAGGGCACTGCAAATGTCTTCCACTGCGGAGGCTGTTGTGAAATCATAATGCGCTATGTTACTTGTTCCCTGGACGATTGTGGCATTTCCCCTGTAGACAATTGGAAGCTCCGTAACCCTCTCCACCTCCACCAGCAGGCTTGCATCGCCTGTTTCCTCTGCCTTCTTTAGGGCCTCAAAGCCGTAACAGGCCTTGTCCATGCTGGCATCCGCTAATGCCAACAGCCGCTTTCCATCATTGGGGAGTGTTGGCATTATGCCGCCTATCTCCCCATCATGGCGCTTCCGTCGGCCTTGAAGTCGGTTGCAAACAGGTAGTTCCGGGCAAGGAATTCATTAAGCAGGGCATCGCCCATGACTTCCGGGGAATCCAGCAGGGGTGTCAGCATCATGTCCTGCGTCTGCAGTGAACTGAAGGCCGCTCCCAATACCGCATCACGCTTTTCGTACAGTTCCACAATGTTCATAATAAATCATCCTGTCACGTACGGCCTTTTCATCTGCTCAATCAGCCTGGCGTACGCCTCCAGGTCCTTCCAGCCTGCCCTGAGGGCCGAGGCTATGCAATCGGCATCGCCTGAAACCAGGCTGTCTATATGGGATGCCCTGTACCTGGAGCCGTGCGATGTCATAAGGCTGGGAATTTCAACCCTGCCCATTTTGATTGGAGGCCTAAGTCCGAAGGAGGGGTCTAATTTCAGGATGCCACCCGGCGTGCTCCTGTAGCTGTCCACGCCGCTTACGACGCCAAACATCGGGTATTCCCTTTCGCCCGACCTGTAAGTCAGGAGGGCGAGGTCGCCCCTTCTCAGGCTTATACTGAACTCCCCGTCAAGCTTCCTGCCGCCGTACGTGGCGCCTGCCTGGAATATAAGCGTTTCTTCCCGCATCTTTAGATGATGCACAGTAAGATTTATAAGCGCGTATTATTACTACTTCAGAATGATTATTCATTTTTCTTTTCTGCCAGCCCAAGGGAAGCCAGCGTCTAATAAATCCCCCAGGCGAATGTATATAAATCTGACTGATAAAGACTAGGCATGAAAGAAGTCTATAAAACAAGAATTGGATTGGCATTTGATGAGACGCTTAAGGATGTTGGACATTATCTTGAGATGACCAAGAGGGGCATTGAGACAGGAGATGTTGATGAGATGTGCAACATACTCCCATTAGTTATGGGAATAATTGCTTCACCGCTACTGTTTCTTGAGGATTATGCTGATTCGTTCCGTATTCCATACTCTCCCGAGAAGAGTGGGTATGTCTATGATACAGCAGCGTTTAGGTATCAGTAATACCTGAAAGCCATTCTATCTGGTTTTGCTTATCAGGTTCAGACTCAGCAGCGTCTCATAAATCCCCCAGGCGAAGACGATCGCCTCGAAGGCCTTTACCAAATCCCCCTGCTTGAGGAAGTGCCTGGTGTCGCTGATGTAGGCATTCAGGTTTTCAAGCTCTTCCCTTACCTTCTTCTCTTTGACAGGGGCTATCAATGATACTTCCTTCTCCAGCTTTTCAAGCTGCTTCAGGGTCTCGGCCTCAAGGTCGTTTTCAAGCGGCATAATGTTTTCTTATACTAAGGCACTTTTAACCCTTCTGTAGCGATATCCTCTTTATCTCCCTTATGCTGTCGAAGTCAGCGTCTTCGCTTACCATCTTGTTCAGGCCCTTGGACAGCGCGCTGGAGGCATGTATCGCATCCCGCGGCCTGATGCCGTATTTTTCCATGAGCCTCTGGGCTTCGCTGATTATCTGGAAATCGGCCGGCACAAAACGCAGGTTGGGGAATTCCATGAATTTCCTCCCTTCCACATTCGCCTTCTCCTTGCCGGACAGCTTCGATATTGCCCACACCAGCTCATCCCACGTGAGGGTGGAGGTGTAAGCGGGCATGCGGCCTTCTGCAATCTCGATGAGTAGGCTTTTAGCCTTCTGGGCGCCGGCATCGCCGTATAGCACCGCGCTGATGAATATGTTTGAATCAACGTATATCATGCCTCTCCACCAGCTCACCCTCGAAAAGCTTCTTCATGTCCCTCGCGGAAAGCCTTCCTTTAAGCTTGGGGACATTGCAGAAATCCTCCACGAATTCCCTGCCGCTCTTCTGGGGCTTTATCACAATCTCCCTGCCCCTCACCTCGAACACCACCTCAGAGCCGGGCTTTATGCCTACGTAATCCCGCACATCCTTTGGCAGCACTACCTGGCCTTTCTGCCCCAGGGTCCTTTTTATCATCATACCATTATTGAGTTAGAATGGCTATTTATACTTTTTCTAACTCAGAAGTATGAATAGTCTGCCCGGGTGGCTGATAAGCTTTAAATGGTTATCATCTAATAGTAGTGCATGAAATCAGTAGTATTGCTCGCGATAATGGCGCTGCTCGTGGGAACCCTGGCCCTTGCAGGCACTTCCAGGGCCACCTCATATGCAACCCTGTGCAGCGTGAGGATAACGCAGTTTGACGTGACCAACAGCGTGGAGGAGGACACGCCCGTGACTGTCACGTTCACGGTTTTCAATTTCGGCAACACTGACGCAAGGGTGGGAGTGACGCTCATACTGGACGGCAGGATAATCGGCTCAAAGGACCAGACTGTAGCCTCGGGCGCTTCCTTTAAGGACAAGTTCGTGTTCACGGAGGATGACCCGGGTGACCGTTTCCTTGAGCTGAAGGTGGAGGCTTTTGCCTTTGGCTGCTCAAGCAGCGATTTCGAGAGGACGAGGCTGCTTATAGAGCCCGCGACAACAGGCTGCGCCATAGAGATAAAGGACTTTGACCTTGACAGGGACCTGGACAGGGAGAACAATTTCTTCCTGTTCGCCGAGATAAGGAACACCGGCAGGGTCAATGAGGATGTGAGGATGGACCTGCTCATAGAGAGCAAGCTTGTCCAGACACAGAGGTTCGAGCTGAAGAGGAACCAGGATTTCATTTTCACAAGGGAGGTCTCATTCTCCGATGCAGGCACTTTCAGGGTGAGGCTCAGGGTGAGCGCCTCCACGGAAGACTGCATAGCAGAGGACTTTAGTTCAGAGCTGGCGAGGGTCAGCGCAAGCGACCTGGCAGGCACGGCTCCACCCGCCACCCAGCCTCCAGCCACCCCCCCGGGGACTCCCACGCCTGCGGTGACCGGGGCAGCGTGCAGCATTGCAATCAACAGGTTTGATTTCCCGAACAACATAGCCGCAAACAGGCCTGCCACGGCGACCGCAGAGGTGAGCAACACAGGCTCGGTCAGCGAAAGCATACAAATGGTGCTCACAGTTGACGGCAGGATAGCGTCCACGGCCAGCGGCATTGTCGAGCCAGGCAGGCTTCTTACAAAAGGCATGCAGTTCACTGTCCCTCCGGGGCAGCACAGGCTGCTTCTCACGGCCAATTCAGTTGCGGGTGGATGCATAAACAGCGACACCATTGCCGTAGATGTGAGCGCGGCCGACATTGTCAGGTCAGCGGGGCAGCCGCCGTCCTTTGAGACCCCGTCAGCTTCCACCGAGCTGGATGTCGATTTCCCGCTCACTGCAGTGGACATAGAGGTCGGGACGGGGAAGGCCATACCCATTGAGATTGCGGCGAGGCCGGAGAGGCCCTTTAAGATAGAGGTCTCTGGCGTTCCGGCGGACTGGGTTGACTTTGACGAAGAAGTGGAGGTCTCGGGAAGGGAAACGCATTACGTTTTTGTCACGCCCAAGGAGGCTGGCGAGCATTCACTCCAGATCAGGGTGGAGGGTGGCGGGAAGACGTTCACCTCGCAGGTCAGCGTGTTCGCAGCCCAGCCGTCCGGTGCGGCGCCTGTGACAGGGAAGCTCACCGACACCCTGAAGGAGATTTACAGTGAAATCCGCGGCCTGTTCTCGGACCCAAAGGTGGCGCTGCTGGCGCTGATCGGGGTGGCCGTTATAATCCTGGCCATTGCGGCGGCAAGGCTTAGGCAGGAGAAGGCATAGAAGGCAGCTACCTTGACGCCGGCAGCCCCTGCGAATCGCTCATGTCAGCCAGGGATACTGCTCTGTTTTTGAGGGAGTAAAAATAGAAAAGGGGGAAAGAAAGCAATCATAAGTTTTGTCCCCAAGACGTTTCAGCCATTACCACTCTTCTTCAGCTTCTTCCTCTTCAGTTTCCCGCTTCTTCCTTGCGGGAGCTTTTGCAGCTTTTCTCTTAACAGCCATTTGAACCAACCTCCAAGAATTGAAGTTAATAATATTACCAGCCGCCGGTATAAAAGCTTGTGGCAACTTCTTTTACAGGAGCAAACATGGGCTGTCAGCCAATTCTATTGGATACCCATAAACGGCAGCTAATGCTTTTACGGCTAAAGCAGCGGCGGGTGACGAGTCTGCTGGGCTGTGTTGGCCAAAGCAGAAGCTAATCCAAATGAAAAATAAAGGGAAAAAGAA
>JACQOB010000113.1 GCA_016202745.1 Candidatus Aenigmatarchaeota archaeon
CCAAAACCTTTCAGATTGCTTTTCAGTGAATTGCCGTTTTCAAAAAATAATTTTCTATTCTGTATTACATATTTTGATTTTGTCCTGTGAAACCTTACATGGCCCCTTAAAACCCTGGCGATATCTTTCGCGTCACCTTCAAACAAAAGACTGTTTTCTTTCAGCAGGCGCACGGCAGCATCACACCTCCTCGCGCTCGTCATGGGCGTGAAAAGGCAGAAGCAGAGCTCCTCAAATAATTTCCCGGCCGGGGAGCGCCACACGGCCCTGAATTCCCCCAGCCTTTGTCTTATGGCGGGTTTCCTGGAATTGTAAGAGGCCAACAGCCCATCCATGGAAAAATAATGGACAGCATGGAATAAAAGCCTATTCCTCGACCCTCGGCGCGAGGATGAAGCTCAGGCTGAGCTTGTCTATCACCTTGAAGCCGATCCTCATTGGATAATCATTGCCAAGCTCTATCGACATCTGGCTGGCGAGCTTGTTTGCCTTTATCATCTTCTTCAGGTATTCGAGCGGGTAGCGCGCAGCCATGCTTTCCTTCGCGTGTATCCCCAGCATGCCAGTATCCCCCTTGCCTATCGCCAGTTCCGCAGTGGAGACGTCGCCCTTTGAGTGCATCCTGAAGGTGTCAGGCTTCAGCTCGAACATGACGGAGTCGCCCACGATGTCCGCGTCGGCTATGCCATCCTCTATGAGCCTGGACTCGACCTCCATCGAGCCCGGGAATGCCAGCTGGTCTATGGGAGGCTTCTCAACCTTTATGTCAATGAGCGGTATCTCAAAGACCCTCCTGCTCTCCCCCTCCACGGTTATCTTCAGCTTGTTGGATTTCTGGCCAAGTTCAAGCGCCAGCTTGTCAGTTGACTTGACCCTCTTCAGTACGGAGACAAAATTCGCAAGGTTCAGGCCAATCTCCTTCTCCCCGTCCACCTCATATGACTCGAACGCGGAGGAAAGCACCTTGAAGTCTATCACCGAAACCATTGTCCTGTCAGGGGACAGCAGGCTTATGCCTGACTTGTCAGCCCTGAAAAGGCCCTCATCGATTATTTCGGCAATTATGGGTATAGAATTCTTCAGCAAATCCACATCAGTCAGCGTCGCCTTTAGCATAGATAGGAATGGGCCTTTAGATTTATAAGCTTTAAGATGATGCGCCAATCTTCTCCAGCCCCTCGACCTTCCTGTACAGGTCCATGTCCAGGCCCGCCATGTCCTGCACTATCTCCGCCTCGATCTCGAAGCCGCCCTCCATCGGTATCACGCGGCCGAAGACCCTCACAATCTGCCCTGGCTTCACCTCGCGGGCCTCTTCAGGAAGGCTGATGCTTATGTGGCCAGTGCCGTCATCCAGGGTCAGCATTGCCTCATGCTTTTCAATGACGGTCCCCATCACAGAAACCCTTATGTCCTCCCCCCTGATATCAGAGACGCTCCTCCTGACGGAAGGAAGCCTCCGCTGGAATTCGTCGGGCATGGTAATACATTTTATTGCAGTTATTTAAAAGGGAAATACAAATAGACTTGAAGTTTATGGAAAGGACATATTCGCATGAGGTGAAGCCCGGAAAGCAGTACCTGCTCAAGGGGTGGGTGTCCCAGATAAGGGACCTGGGCAAGCTCAAGTTCTTCCTCCTGCGCGACAGGGAAGGCTTCGTGCAGGTCACTTTGAAAAAGGGCGCGGCGCATGACGACTTGATTGCTTTTGTATCAACACTCGGCAGGGAAGATTGTGTTGCCGTGCTGGGCGAGGCCAAAGAGGCAAAACAGGCACCTAACGGCGTGGAAATATTTCCTGAACGCATAGATATGATAAACAGGGCAAAGCAGCTTCCCATAGAGATAGGGGAAAAGATTGAAACCAACCTCGACAAGAGGCTTGACTGGAGGAGTTTGGATCTCAGAAGCCCGAAAAACACAGCCATATTCAAAATCCAGTCCGCCCTGGTTGCGGGGATGGAAGAGTATCTTGGACGAGAAAGGTTTCTGCACACATTCACCCCCTGTATGATGGGAACCCCTTCTGAATCTGGGGCTGATGTGTTTCCTGTGTTTTATTATAACAAAGAAGTCTACCTGAGGCAGGACCCACAATTGCATAGGGAGCTACTCATTTTGGCAGGCTTTGACAAGATATTTGATTTAGGCCCAAGCTGGAGGGCAGAGGCATCCCATACCACAAGGCACTTGAGCGAGCACAGAGGCATGGCCCCTGAAATGGCTTTCATAGAAGATGAAAGGGACATTATCAAGCTTGAGGAAAATGTTGTCATTGCAGCCCTGCAGTCTGTAAAGAAAAATTGCAGCAATGAACTGGAATTGTGGGATAAGAAGATTGCAATACCGGAGAGGCCTTTTCCAGAATTAAGGTTCCCGGAGGTGTATGACATACTTGAAAAGCTTGGCAAGAAAATACCTTTCGGAGAAGATTACGACAGGGAATCGGAGCAATTGCTGTCAGAGTGGGTGAAGAAGAAATACAAGTCGGAATTTTATTTTGTTAACAGGTTTCCTTTTGCAGCCAAACCATTTTATGTAATGCGGGCTGATGACGACCCACGGTGGGCGAGGAGTATTGATTTGGTTTACAAAGGACTGGAACAGAGTTCTGGTGGGCAGAGGGAGCACAGGTATGAGAAA
>JACQOB010000114.1 GCA_016202745.1 Candidatus Aenigmatarchaeota archaeon
ATAGTTGGTGGTGGGGAGAAAAGAATGAGTATCCCCTCTTCGCCACCAGTCACAGACTGGTGGAAATCTCATTTATACCACTACCATATAGTAACTAAAGAGGTGTTAATATGGCCGGATCAAACGTAGGCACTTACACCAAGGCTCCAGATATCACAAGCATTTATCCGGTGCTTGTAATAGACAGCAATGGTATTGTGCTGACCGGGAAAGAAAGATGGAATGAAATAGACAGGGTGGGTTCAGGCAGGCATTAGACCCTGTGGTCTCCAAGGCTGGCCTTAACCCCTTCCATCTTTTTCTTGTAGGCCCTCAGCCTCCTGAAGGAGTCGAGCACCTCAATCAATCCGAGAATGATGAATGCCCACCCGATTAGCTGGAGATTGGCATTAGGGGAAGTGAACAGCTCAATGACGATTACTATCCCTAGGCCGATGAACGTCACGCCTGTTCTTAGGAAGGAGAGCACTGTCCTCTCCTTTGAGAGTATGGTCTGTTCCTGGCTAAGGTAGAACATCTCCCTCTGTATCTCATCCCTGGACATCTTGTCATAAGGCTTTGGTGGTTTTCTCCTGGATGCAGGTCTTGATGCCATAGTCCTAATATAATTATCCGGAAGACAATATAAATCATGGAATTTGCCGCGCTCGCCTCCGCCTTTGATGAGCTGGAAAGTACCCCAGCGAAGCTAGGCAAGACGGAAATAGTGGCCAGGCTGCTTGAGGAGACGCCTGCCAGCGCCCTCCCAAAGGTGGTCCTTCTCATGCAGGGAACAGTATTCCCTCCGTGGAGCGACAGGGAGATAGGCATCGCGCAGCAGCAGATGATAAAGATAATCTCATCCTCCCTGGGAATATCGCAGGATGATGTCGCGGAAAGGTTCAAGAAAAGCGGGGATTTCGGGCTCGTAGCTGAGGAGCTGATGGGAAGCAGAAGGCAGAAAACCCTTTTCAGCAGGAAGCTTACAATTGAGATCGTGTATGAGAACCTCAGGAAGACTGCAGTAATTGAGGGGAAGGGCTCCATGGAAAGGAAGGCGAACCTGATAGGGGAATTGATTGGCTCTGCAAACCCGAAGGAGGCCAAGTACATCGTAAGGACGACCCTGGGGGACCTGAGGATCGGCGTGGCGGAAGGCGTGGTGAGGGACGCAATTGTGAAGGCCTTTTTTGCTGATGTTGTCTGGGCTGAGAAAAGGATCATCGAGCTTGTAATGGAGGAGAAAGAAAGGGCTTTTGTTGCCGAGACGGGCCTGATGGATTATCTCCTGGAAAAAAACAGGCTAAAAAAAAAGGATGTTGCAAGATGGAAGGAAAGGAACAGGGTCGCAGAAAAGCCACTGGAGGAAATCAAAAAGATTGACCCCTGGAAGAAGAAGGCGAAAGCGGATTACATTGTCCTTAAAGATGACGGGGCGGGCAATGAGATGAAGAAGGAGGTAACAGAGGCGGTTGAGTGGGCATGGTTCATGCGGCCTGACTATGGCGAAGTTGCTGAAATCGCAAGCGAATCCGGCCTGGACGGGCTGAGGAAGGCCAGGCTCAGGATTGGCGAGCCTTTCATGGTGCTCCTCGCCGAGAAATCCCCATCATTGGAGGATGCGATAAGCAGTTTTGAAAGGGCTGTGATAGAGCCCAAGTTCGACGGCGCGCGGGTGCAGATACACAAGAAGGGAGAACAGGTATGGCTGTACACAAGAAGGCTTGAAAATATTACCAACCAGTTTCCCGACCTGGTTGATCTCGCCAGGAAAGGTGTCAAGGCAAAGGATTGCGTTATCGAGGGGGAGATACTGGGAGTAAGCCCGAAGACAGGCGAGCCATTGCCGTTCCAGCTGCTGTCCCAGAGGATACACAGGAAGTACGACATAGAGCAGGTGATGGGGGAGATACCAATACAGGTGAACCTTTTCGACCTTGTTTATGCTGACGGGCAGGATTTCTTTGACAGGAAGTTTTCTGAAAGAAGAAGGAAATTGGAATCAATTGTTAAAGAAATGCCAGGGAAATTCCAGTTTGCAAAGCAGCTGGTTACCAAGGACGCCAAGGAAGCCGAGAAATTCTACAAGGAAGCCCTGAGGCAGAAGCAGGAAGGGGTGATGGTGAAGAACCTGGACGCCCTCTACCAGCCCGGCAGGCGCGTCGCAGGGGGGTGGCTGAAGGTGAAGCCGACCATGGAGAACCTTGACCTGTGCATAATAGGAGGGACATGGGGAACGGGCAAGCGGGTTGGGTGGCTGGGATCGCTGCTGCTCGGCTGCAGGGACAAGTCAGGGAAATTCCTTCCTTGCGGAATGATAGGGACAGGCGTGAAGGAGAAGGAGGAATCAGGCGGCGTCACTTTCGAGCAGCTGACCAGGCTGCTGAAGCCACATATCATTGAAGAGGAGGGCAGCGAAGTGAAAATAAAGCCTTCCGTCGTCGTTGAAGTGGCTTATGAGGAAATACAGAAGAGCCCAAATTATGAGTCTGGATATGCACTCCGTTTTCCTAGGGTGGTGAGGCTGAGAACTGCGGACAAAGGTCCTGAACAGGCTGACACGAAGGAAAGGGTTGAGCATTTGTACAGGATGCAGTTCGGCAGAGGAAAATAGAATATTATCTACTTATCAG
>JACQOB010000120.1 GCA_016202745.1 Candidatus Aenigmatarchaeota archaeon
CTGCTCAGGATCTCGTCAAGCACAGTATCAGATATCTTGTCGCACATCTTGTCAATTATGCCCTTCGGTAACGGATTCCGAAGTGAAGAAGTTAATCTTCAAGCTGACCACCCCCTTTGGTTATGCAGAGCTGTTTTGTACTGCTGAAATTTCCATTTACATGAAAATTCGCCATAAACATCCGCGGAAAATTCTGATGTGAAATTAGATGCAGATAACATTGCCATCAAATCACTCAGTTATTCTTGATGCGCAATTATATAAGCATTACCCGTATTCCGGAGGGAATAAAATATTATTCACAGCTGCCGATATGCTTTTATTTCACCGATACAATCCTTACGCATGAAGATAGTCGGGATTGACCTGGCAGGCAAGGACAGGAACCCCACAGGCTTCTGCCTGCTCACGAAGGAGGGCTCCAAGGCAAAGCTCCTGCATTCTGACAACGAAATACTTTATGAGATTGAAAAGATAAAGCCGGACATTATTGCGATAGACGCGCCCTTTTCCTTCCCCGAGGATGGCCACTTCCGCGACAGCGACGTGCAGCTCAGGAAGCTCGGCTACAGCCCGCTTTCCCCCAGCTTCCCCGGCATGCAGCCGCTGGTGAAGAGGGCAATGGCGCTGATCAGGGTCCTTCAGAAGAAATACAGGGTCATCGAGGCGTTCCCTCGGGCGGCTGAATCAATACTTGGGCTGGAGAGAAACAAGACAGCGGACAAGGACCAGTATGATGCCCTGCTTTGCGCGCTGACGGGAAAGCATTATCTGGAAGGCAGGTACGAATCCGTGGGGAAGGAGAAGATAATCATTCCGCAGGCGTGACGCAATGCAACCTTATAATGTTTTCTGCCAACTAAATGCATGTCAAAATTCATGGCAACCGAAAGGAGGCTTCTTGAGTGGATAGGGACGACAGAAGAATTGACGAAGAAAGGGAATGGAAAATCTTTCCCGTCCAGTTCTATAGGAAATGATTACCCTCCCCTGAGGCACACGGGAAAATATGTGTACTTGTATTCCTCATAGGCTATGAGCGTCTCGTAATTCCGAATGCTTTCCGCGAAGTGGCTTCTTAGGCTGATGATTGTCTTGTGTATGTCCCCCGGGTTCCTTGTGCAGATGTACATCAGGGTATTGTACCTGCCCACTGTCTTCACGGCCCACAGGATGCTGTCATCAGTGCCAAGGAACCTCCCCAGCTTGGATTCGGCCTCGCTGGACATTGGCTGCATGTTGAGCAGGACCGCTATGACCGTGTAGCCAATGACTGAATAGCTTATGACGGGCACGAAGCCTGTGATGATCCCGCCTTCCTTCATCTTCCTGATCCTGTACAGCACCGCGTCGGTTGACATGCCGGTTTTTTCCGAAATCCTGTATGTGGGCATTCTTGCATCATCCGCCATGGCAGCCAGGATCTTCACGTCCTTGCTGTCAGGTTCATATTCCCTCAGCTTCCTCCTTTCGGGCAGCAGCCCTTCAATGAAGCTCCTCGGGAAGACGCCTGAATGGTACGGCTTCGTTATCGCCATTATCTCATAGTCCTGCAGGACAGCCGAGCACTCATTCAGGATGTCAGTGAGTATGCTGTCAAACTGCCCGACGCTCTTCGCAATCAGCGCGACCTCGAAGTCAAACTTGCCGGAGAATTTGATCGCCGCCCTTGTGTGAGGGTTTCCCTTGAACAGCTCCACAAGCCTGTCTTCTGTCTCCCTGGCCGGCCTGTTAAGCTGCAGGAAGAGGTGGTATGCGCCATACCCGAACCTTGGCGCGTCAATGACAGTCCTGTACCCCTGGATGACGCCTGCCTTTTCAAGGTTTGCTATCCTGTACCTGACAGCGTCCCGCGACAGCCTCACTGCAGGCGCAATCCCGCTCAGCGGCTGGCGCGCGTTCCGGCTGAGCATGGCCAGGATCTTCCTGTCCTTCAGGTCAAGCTCCACTTGCCTGTCTGCCGCCACACCCTGCTGGAACCTCATGGTTCTTATTTGGCGTATTTATTTAAATACTTTTGCGGCAGATACGAAAAAATTGAATGGAAATTACTTATATAATGGAAGCCTTGTTCTATAC
>JACQOB010000124.1 GCA_016202745.1 Candidatus Aenigmatarchaeota archaeon
CCTCCTAACCAGCTAAAGATTTAAACCTATCTTGAATTAATTTAAATTATTAGGCATTGCCGAAAAACACAATGAACAGCCCAAGTATTGTCAGCAGCGAGCCAATGGCTATGCAGGCGGCTGTTGCGAGTGTGAGGGATCTCAGGATTGCGCTCTCCGGCCTGTCCGATATGTAAAACGTCCTGTCGTTTGTCCCCTTCATTATTGCGATGCCGGCAAGGCCGGTTGCGGCCTTTTTTGCCAGGGGATTCTTGGCGGCCGTGCCCATTATGTACAGCATGTCGCCGGGGGCTATCAGCTCCTCCCTGAACCTCATCGTCTTGTTGATGCCGAGGAGGCCTTCAAAGGAGCGATTGTGGGATTTCAGGAATGCCTTCACGCTTTCCGGCGGGTCCTTCCCCCAGCCGCTCTGGTAATCCAGGTCATTGGGTATCTCCACTTCAGCGCCTTTTGGCGCCACCATGACGGAGCCTGTCCCGTCGGCCAGGTAAAATGGCTCCACTGCCCCGCCTCCCATTATTTTCACCCACTTCTGGCTCTTCCCCTCCGTCCTGAGTTCCTCCACTGAATACTGGTAATACACGCAGCTTTTGCCCGTAAGCTCGGCCGTGAGGACATTAATTGGCTCCACCTTCCCGTATATCTCGACAAGCCCCATTGCGAGCGATCTTATTCTCGATGTTGGCGTGTCGGCCACAAGGTTTCGTTTTTTAAGGAAGTACATGCCCGCAAAAAGCAGCACAGCGCCAATGGGTATGAAGAACACCGCCAGCACAGCGAAGTCAGCGGAAAACAGCCAGCTGCCAAGATTGTGGAATATGTTGGAAATTATAATGCCGATGGCAACCAGCACCGATATTATCAGCCTGCGGAAGGATTTGGGTGTCATATCCTATTCTTGTTGCAGAGGTAATAAATCACCATCATTTGGTTAGTATAAAGAACAAGTCTGGATAAAATGCCATTGCCACGGCTGATAAAATAAATACCACGCCGGCTACAATGCCCACTATGGAGCCTGCCCTGCATGTTTTGATAATCTTCCATTCGCGGCTTTTTGATATGAAGAATATTTTGTCATGCGCGCCTTTTGTTATGGCAACGTTTTCTATGCCTTTGCTTGACATTTTCACAAATGGGTTATTGCCTGCCGTGCCGATAACATATATCATATCCCCGCCATCTATCCTGAACTCCCTGAACCTGAGCCTTCTGTGCGAGGATAAGGTTATATCATGAAACTTAAGGAATGATTTTATATTCTCTGGCATTGTTTTCCCATAGTCGAGGTCCAATATAAAATGCGTGGATATGCCAATGGGCATCTCGATTATGGCCTTTTCAGGCAATACTGTCACTGAACCTGTTTCATCCTTCAGCAGGAACGGCTCTGATTCATGGCCGTAAATCATCAATGATCCGTAAGGGTATTTTTCCTTGTCGTCTGTGACATCTTCAACGGAATAGTAGTAATAGGCGCACTGCCTGCCTGAAAATGGAGCTTTAAGTGATTTTATAGGCACAACCCTTCCGTGTACTTCCACAAGGCCCATCGCTAGCGACCGGATTTTTGATGTCGGTATGTTCTCTATCATTTTTTTCATTTTCAGATTATGAAAGCCTAAATAGAGGAATATCAATCCTAATGTGATCATGCCTGCAGTTGCGAAATATCCAAACCATAACGAGCCGCTGGTTAGCCACAAATATACAAAACCTACAAACACTAGAATGATTATTGCGGGATAATAAACAGGCCACTTATGGGTTTCTTTTACCATTGTTTAATTTTTGAGAATCTACATAAAAGACTTCGCGTCCTTGGTTTTCTGCCTGACGCGGTCATGGTATTCCTTCGCGGCCTGCTCGATTGACATGCCCTTCTGGCTGGGCCTGGATGAGCGCCTCCTGAACCGGACGAAAAGCGGGGAATTCACAGCCTCCCCCACTATTATGCCGGAGCCTACCGGCAGGGACGATATCTGGCGGATGACATCCCTGGTCAGGCCTTCCGAGGACTTGCCAATGTGGTCAAGGTCATAGGGGTTTGTTATCTTCAGTATGATGTGCGTGTTGCACTGGGACAGCGCGGTCGTGGAAAGCTGTATCGGCCTCTGGGATATCAGGCACAAAGAAGCGTTGAACTTCCTGCCCTCCCTCGCAATTGTGGTGATTATGCCCCTGGAGAGGGCGATCTCCCTCTTGGCCTGCTCGGGCACGAACTGGTGCGCCTCCTCGACTATCAGAAGGAATGGTGGTATCACGCCGCTCCTCCTTGCGTTGAACAGCTTTCTTGCCATATACGCCACGGCCATCTGCTTCCGTTTGGTGTCAATCATGTCCGAGATGTCCAATACGGAGAGGCAGCCCTGCCTTGCAAGATCGTCCAGCGGCGGGTAGTCCAATGCGCCGAAAAGCCCTGTGTTCCTCAGCTCCTCCAGGGTGGAAATGAGGACGTCCTTGGTTGCGGCCTTTATGCCGTCGCTTTCCTCCACGGCTTCGATAAGCTCGGTCATTCCAAAGTGCTTGTTCTTCCTCTTGAGCGCCATCATGACCTTCGCCAGCTCCCTCCTCTGGGCGGCCGAGACATCAGGCGAGAACTCCGCCAGCGTGTGGCTTGAAACATTTGAAAGGCCTATCTGTATTTCATTGGAGGGGAATATCCTTGTCTTTGCGCTGTACTTCGCGTCATCGGCAAAGCTAGTGTATTCCCCGTGCGTGTCAACGACTATGACGGCTATGCCCTCCTCCGGCTTCCTGGAAAGCAGCTCCTCTATGATCACAGAAGTGAGGAACGACTTGCCTGCCCCGCTGATGGCGAGTATTGCCACGTGCTTCTGCAGCAGCCGCGTGAGGTTCAGGCTGACGCTGACGTCGTGCTGCGCGAGGCTGCCAATCTGGAGGCCGTTCCTGTCAAGGCCGAAAAAGCCTGAAAGTATCTCCAGCTCAGGCTCCAGGACGCGCGAGCCAGGGGAGGGCGGGAATGAGGAATCGACAAACCCTGACTTGCCGAACACCCCCAGTGCGATCACGTTTGCCACAAGGTATTCCCAGTCATTCACGGGGAAGATCTCGTCCATCGGCTTTCCGGAGCTCTCATACTCCTTGACGCTTTCAGGCCGCATGAAGTACCTGTTGGTCTTCATTATGTCGGCTATCCTGCCGATAAGCTTCCCGTCTGCCGTTTCGAGCTGCACGAACTGCCCGCGCCTCACATTGGCGGTGGGGTTCACGACAAAGGAGAACCTCCTTGTTGTGGGGCCTTCCAGTGTCGATATGATTGTCCCGTATTCGGCCGGCATAAAAATCCGTATTATATATATTGTATATAAGAATAAATCCTTCCGCTGAATGTCTTGTGTTATGCATCCAAAATTCGCCGCAGGGGAGCCTGCGCTTCTGATTGGGAAGACCTTGGTGATTGCAGACCTTCACATAGGCATCGAGCACGAGTATTTCAGGGCGGGCATAAGGATACCTTCCCAGCTCGAGAGGCTCACGAAGAGGCTGGACGCGATATTGAAATCCACCGGGGCGAAAAAGGTGATAATCCTCGGGGATGTGAAGCACAAGATAACCGGGGTCAGCCGGGATGAGGAGAGGGACATCCCGGCGTTCTTTTCCCGTTTCCTGGGGAAGGTGGGAATGGAGATTGTCCTCGGGAACCATGATCCCCTGATTGAAAGGGTGCTTCCGAAGGGCGTGATTGTGCACCCTGCATCAGGCCTCCTGTACAGGGATTTCTACCTGTGCCACGGCCACGCATGGCCCGGCAGTGGGTTGGAAAAGGCCAGATACGTTGTCATCGGCCACAACCAGCCGCTGATTGAGCTGAGGGACAGGCTGGGCTATCGCTGGGTTGAGCAGGTGTGGATAAGGACACGGCTGGAAAGTGGCAAGCTGGAGGTGAGATTCCCGAAGATGAAAAAGCCGCCGCAGCTGATAGTCATGCCAGCCTTCAACGAACTTTCTGGCGGCGTCTGCGTCAACAGGGAGAAGGAATTGATGGGGCCCGTGGTGAAGGCCGCCAACATGCCTAAGGCTAAAATATATCTGCTGGATGGAACATATCTTGGCATGCTAGGAGACTTATGAATACAGGATGGTATGTGTACATAGGATCGCCGCAAACGCACCTCTGGCAGACGCGGTCAAGCCTTGAATCGTCGTCTGGGACAGCATCCAATATCACCGCGACATAATCCCTTTTTCCCATTATCATCATGCCAACTTCGTCCCGCTGTTGTATGTGGGCAAGCATTTCAGGCGGTGAGTAACGTCCGTCCCCTATGCTTATTTCTTCGGGTATTTCATCGGGAAAACCATATCCGTCAACTTTTCCACAACAGATTGTATGGCCGGATGTTAGGCATTTAAGCCTTCCAGGAAGGTGCACTATCACTGCCAATGCCAGAATACTATAAATCGGGGCTGGAAGAAGTATATAACATGCATGCCAGCAGGAAAGGGGTGCCAGGTCCGCAAAAAAGCAAAGCCGCAAATCAGCCAGAAAACCACCCGAAGGCTGAAAAATCGCTTCTGGTCATACTGTATCTTGCCATCTTTGTCATGCTTTTTGCCATCGTGTACTGGGGGGTGACATACCTTCTCCCCCTCCTCGGGATGATTATACCAATAGTGGTGACCATCGCCGTCATACTCATAATCTTCGCCAAGCTCAGGCTGAAGTTTGACCTCTTCAGCTGGCTGGTATGGTTCATAAGGACATTCTTCAGGCCAGTCAAGTCAGGCGGCGGCTCGCTTGAGGAGGCCACCCAGCATCTGGTGGACCTGCTTGACGCCCTGCTTGTCAAGTGGGTGGTTTCCCAGCTGGTGTGGATAATAATAGTGGTCATATTCAGGCTGGACCTCCTTTTCGGCAGGTTCACCTTCCTGATAACCTTCGTGCCGGTGATAGCGCTGATCCTCATCCTCTATGTCAGGAAGGGCTGGAAGGAGATCAAGGCGCAGGAGAGTATAAAGAAAAAATGATTATCATTTCTTTCTGTTCATGAACATAACAAATGCCGCCAATCTGCAAACCTTTCAGGTAATCAGATCCGTTCAATATGCCTCAGTCAATTTAATAAAGCGCTACCCCTTCCAGAACATCCTTGTCTTCACGTACTGCCGTTCTGCGTCCAGGATGCCCCTGAGCAGGTCATCCCCCTTGCGGCCCTTTGACAGTATGCGGCCCGCTGTCCTGGGGCCGACGCCCCTGCCCGCCAGGGCGAGCGCCGCGTCCTTCCCGTGGGTTATATAGAGGCTGGCTGTGGTCTGCATCCATCCGATGTACTTCCTGTCCTCCTTCGCAATCTTCTTCTGCAGCAGGAAGTCCCTCATGAGCTTGCTTGCGCCTTCCGCGTGCCTGTGGGGCACGATGCTTATGAGCTTCGCGTGGCAGCGCCTGCACTCTATCCCGTCAGGTATGTTCTCAACGGAGCATTGCCTCGCCAGGGAGCCGCAGTTCACGCACACCATGGCAAGCTTCGTCTCCATCAGCCGCTTCCTGAACAAACCGAAGATCTCGCCTTCCGCCCTCCTTGGTGCTATTATTTCGTATTTCCTCCTGAGGCCAAGCTCGCCCATGGGCGACAGGCCCTGCATTGTCCTTGTCCTGATTTCCCCGCTCTTGAGCCGCTTTAGGATCTGGCACGATCTCTCTATGTCCTGCTTTTCAACAAGCACCTCATTCATGGCCTCATCAAAAGCAGGCGTATTGGCGTAATTCTCCACTATCTTCTTTATGTAGGCCTTCCTGTAATCGGAATCCTTTGACACAATGCCAAGGCGCTGCGCGACATGCATGAACCTCCACCTGAACAGTTCCGTGTCGGGCAGTATATGCTTCAATATCCGCCTTATGTCACCAGGCTCAATCCCCCTCAGAGTCTGCTCCACTGCCTGGAAATCAGGCTTCTGCAGCCTCAGCATAATCCTGTAGGGGTCTGTCTGCAGCCCGACAGAACCCAGCCTGTCCATCAGCAACGAGGAAAGGGCCCTTCCTATGGTGTCGTTGGCAAGGGAGCCCCAGCAGGAATGTATCACGGCCCAGTGCTCGCCCCCGGCGGAATGGAATTCCAGCAGGACTTCATTCTCATTGGGCACGAAGCCGAATTTCATCTGCTTCATTACCAGCACGCACATCTTCCTGGCCGCATCCGCCGTAACCGGGTATTTTGCCGTGAGGGTTTTCAGGACGCTGCCCTTTGGATGCTTCCCCAGGAGGCCCTCCACTTCCCGCCTCAGGGAGCCGACAAGCTGCGCAACCTCATAGGGAACAGGTATCAGCTCGCCCTCCCAGGCTGGTATTGCAGCCTCCATCGAGTGCAGGGGCTCCGCATATATCCTGTCCTCTGTTGTGGATATTATCTTCCATGACTGCCCCTTGCAGATGAATGACGTCCCGGGGGCGCCGTGCATTGCGACAAATTCGGCGTCCAGGCTTCCAACGGGCTTGTTAGTTATCATGTTTATTATCTGGTAATTCCTTATGTTCGGGATTGTTGTCAGGTTCTCATAATAATACTGCCAGGCCGCCTTCCTCAGCCTTATTGAATAGCCAGCCATCTCCTTTTCTTCTTTTATTTTTTCTGGCCTTTCCCTGGAGTCAGAATTGATCCACACAAGCCTCAGCCTCTCAAGCAATAGGCACACCGCCCAGAACTCATCAGCCGTCAGGCTGCTGAACGAATTGGCTGCCCTTACCAGGCTGAATATCTTCCCCGTTTCTGGCCTGTACTCATCAAGGCAAATGCCAACAATCTGGTGGGCCAGCACGTCCAGGGATTTCGGGTAGGCAAGCGTGTCTTCAATCCATCCCCGCATGCCCAGGGATGCTATGGCCGTGGCCTCCAGGCAGTCGTCGGCGTCCGTGGCTATGACGGCCCCCTCGGAAACCCTCTCAAGCGAATGGCCTGCCCTCCCTATCCTCTGCAGGAGCTTGGACACCTGCCTGGGTGACATGTATTGGATGACAAAATCTATCGCCCCTATGTCTATGCCAAGCTCGAGGCTGGAGGTGCATATCAGGGCCTTTACCTCCTCCCTCTTGAAGCGCTCCTCCGCCTCTATCCTCACGTTCTTCGAGAGCGATGAATGGTGCGTGTCCACGGGCAGGCTGCTGTCCAGGTTCCTGATCCTTGACGACAGTATCTCGGCGAATTCCCTGGTGTTTGTGAATGTGAGGACAGCCTTCCTCTCGTTTATTATCTCCCTTATCCTCCTGAGCCTTGCAGCTGTCGCGGGGCCGATGAATATCCTTTCGCCGAGGGCCTTGTCGCCCTTTACGGGCCTTGGCGACTCCACACTTATGCTGATTGCCCTGCTCTTTGCCATGTTGATTATGTCAGCTGTTCCGCGGTGCAGGTTGAAGAACTCCAGGACACGTTCCGGGGAGCCGACAGTGGCGGAAAGCTCCACAAGCTGGGCGTTTCCGCCTGTCAGCTTCTTCAGCCTCTCGAGCCCGACGGCAAGCTGGAGGCCGCGCTTGTTGGAAACCAGCTCGTGGACCTCGTCGATGACGATGTGCCTGATGTTCTTAAGGTGCTCCCGCATTATCCTGGCGGTGAGTATCGCCTGGAGCGTCTCAGGCGTGACTATCAGCATGTCGGGCGGGTTTGCTGTCTGCATTTTCCTCTCATAATTTGAAGTGTCGCCGTGCCTCACGCCAACCTCGAAATCAAGGTGGACGGCCCACCACATTATCCTCTTGAGCATGTCACGGTTGAGGCTCCGGAGGGGCGTTATGTAAAGGATTGTCACAGGGTTATGTTCCACTTTAAGCAGGGAATTGAAGAGCGGCAGAAGGGCGGCTTCTGTCTTGCCGGATCCTGTCTCAGATATGACAAGCGCGTTCCCGCCCGCCAGCAGGGCTGGTATGACCTTCTCCTGTATTGGCGTCGGCTTCGCGAACCTCTTCTTTGCAAGCGACTGCAGCTCAGGCTCAAGCAGGTCAAAAACATTCCTTTCCGTGGGCATGGCTTCCTGCGTCATATGGCAACAGGGGATAGAGTATTGTTGTATTATTTTATAAAGCACGGCCTGCGGCATATGCCGAACGGTTTGGAAAGGCTTATTATGGGGAAAATGAAGATTCATCCATGGACTGGAAGAAGATGCTCAGGCCGAGCCTCCCAAAGATCCTGCTGTTCGCCGCCCTTTCGGCAGCGCTTATTCCTATAGGCCAGTACGATACCGGCATCAGGTGCATTAAGGCGCCCTGCCCCGCCGGCGCGGACGCTTCCCTGCTGTCATATTTGCTGTTTTTCAGGGGGTCTCTTGTGTATTTCAATTATCCAGTGCCGAATCTTGTTGCAGGCCTGGCATTTTCCTGGATCATTTCAGCCTTCATTATTCATTATCTCAGCGGAAGAAAATAGCCTGCAGGCCGCGGCAGGATTCCATCCATATCAATTTATATCGAGCCGGAGAATTATAATTATGCGCCTGTATTGGATGGCTTTCACTGCAATTTTTGCGGCAACGCTCCTCGCCTTGACGGGTGCGGCGTCTGCGTCAATAACTGTGGATATAATGGACAGCCGCGGCTTTTACGGCCCGGGCCAGGGGCTCGAGGGGGGGCTGATATTCACGCACGACCAGCCAGTGCCGGCAAACTCTTTTGTGCACGCATCCATTGACAGCGGGCCCGTGATCTCGTCGCAGAACGCGTCGGCCTATGCGGGGAATTCGACAAATGTTTTCGCGCAGCAGCCATTCGGGTACAACGTGACGCTTTCCGGGACCAGCAGTTGGAACGAGACGCCAAACCAGACATTTGACTACAAGTACAGGGTTTCTTATGTCGACAAGGACGGCCTGCCAGTCTCGCAGGAATTCGGCAAGAGCAAGGGAACAGTCAGCCAGACAGAGGGGGTCAAGTTCATCGACGACGCGACAGAGTTTGTCCTGCCGGAAAACTCCACCAATGTGGCCTATCAGGAGATTGCAAACGTCAATCCCAAAGTGCTGACAACAATGCGCATGGCGTGCGCAGGCCAGGAGTACGGCATAGACAGGGATGATGTCAAGCTGAATGGGTGGATATTCAAGACGCTGCGCGTAGACCTGTTTCCGCCGGAGCCGGGGTCCAACAACAGGTCTGCAAACATTGAGGCATTCGACAACAAAAGCCTTGACAGGGGCTTCACAATGTTTGGAGGGCCTGGCGTTCCCTTCCCGCATGGGGGCATATACAAGGGCCTTGTTTACCAGGAATACGGGAAGGATGCAATATGGAACGGGACGGACGGCTTCATTAAGATAATTGACTTTGACGACAATGCGCTGTATGAAATGGCATTCCTGCCGCCTAATGGACCGTCGCTTTGCGCATATACCGGCTTCACCATCCCCAACTCAACCCAATGGATTGGCTTCCTGCCTGATTCCGGGTCGGTAAGGTTTGGGGAAACATTCAGCCGGGATTACAGGAAAGATACACTCATCGGGCAGCTGGCGTCTGCCTGCCCCAGCCGCAGCAGGACGTGCGATATTGCAGCGGACAGCTTCGGTGCAATCAAGACCAGTGACGCCGCGGGCGGCGTCCAGCTTTCCTACGATGACACTGATGCCTCAATTTTTACGGTAAGCGCAGCCACTACACTACCCGTCTCCACAACCAACAGGACATTTTCCATTGGCTTTGCGGATTTCCTCAGCCTGAACGCCCCCTCTTCAAGGGGGATCCACCTACTTACATTCACCCTTAAATCGGGCAGCTCCACCCTGGCAAGCAGCACCACAAACTTCACAGTGTGCCTGGACAATGACGGCGACGGCTAC
>JACQOB010000121.1 GCA_016202745.1 Candidatus Aenigmatarchaeota archaeon
CATACAAATAGTAATAACCGATGTTAAGGACGATTACTGCTGGACTCCCAATCCGTACAAGGAAGTAGATTCATGGAGAAACAGCCTGGCAAGGTCCGTACTGTCGGCCACATTCCTCAACCCTCCCGTGCGTGACAACACGGCTTTCCTAGAGGACAGCTCAGTCGTCCTGCTGCCGACGCAGACAGCCGAACAGAAAGGTAAATCCTTTTTCGAAGCCCTTGACAGGAAGTGGTGGTGGGGATGGCCTTGAAGGGAATTTCGCCGATCATGTGGACGTACATGACGCTGGCGCTGCTGCTTATAATACTTGTATACTTTTCAGGCGCGCTTTTCGCCAGCATAGATGCGGCCGTCAAGAACAACGCCCGCCTGCAGGCGCAGGAGATCGCGGGCGTGATAAGCATGATGAAAACATCCGACTCGCAGACGCTATTTTACACCAAGGGTATACCAGAGAACTGCGTCATCGAGATAAGCGACGATTTCGTGACCGTGACAATAAAGAACGATGAGAAGGAGACAGAGAACACCTTCGCCATAGAGCAGTCAGATGTCACGGTGCATGATGCCAGGATCAACTGCGAGGATAAAATGGGGACTGTGAAGATCAAGAAGGAAGGGAATTTCATAACCGTGAGCTGAGAAAATGACAGAATTCGAACCCATGAAGACATTTTTTTTCATCCTGAAGGTTGTGCTTGTCATACTGTTCGTCGCAATACTCTCGGCTTTCTGGACTTCGCTGTTTACAGAGGTGAAGACAGGAGATCTTGACAGATTTTCCGTGGAAATTTTTGAATCCATCGCGTCATCCGATCTGACATCATCGCGCTATATTTTTCTGCCTGATAAACTCGATGAATACGACCAGTCCGCGTTGCCTGAAAGGGACAGGCGGGAGCTTGCGTTCGCGAGGGCGTGCACATTCAGCTACTATGCGGTTATCGATGACTTGTCAGGAAAAAGTTGGGAATTCGGCTATGTACCGGATTCTAACCTGCGCAGCAACGTTGTCGAACAAAAAAGGCGCGAATTCGACATTTCCATAATAGAAAAAAAACCCAGCAGGCCCGAGAATTTTTATGAAACCACAAGGCCGGCGAAACTGTACCTGACTGTTTACGACACATGGTTCACGCGCATAACATGCGAGGTGGAGAAGGCTTACGTCACGAAGAATGTCGGCAAGCTCGAGGCGTGCAAGACAGGATGGGGAGGAGTCCACTGCGCAGCCCTGAAGAGGAGCGGCAGCGATGCCTGCTATTTCTTTGTTGCAGGAGCCCTGGAAATAAGCAATAGCGACTGCAGGTATATGCCTCCAGAGATTGAGTTCGAGAATTTTTACGAAGGCACCATCTCCATTCGGGAAAAAGGAATTGACCCGAGCAAGGCTGTGCTGAAATTTTATCCCGTCAAGCAGGTAGCGGATTGCACAGAGCTGAAAAACAATCCTGATGCATACATGCCTGGCGTTGGCGACAACGTGCAGACCGTCAAAGTGTGCGCGGAGGCTGTATAGATGAAATCCACCTTGTTATCATCAACTGACGTCAATTGTTCCCATGTGGATTTCTTTTGCAATCGTCTCCTTCATCAGCCCTGTAGGAGATCCGATAGCAAAATGAAAGGATTTGCGATAGCTGAATTCGGCGGAGCAGTCCTTGTGCTGCTCGCGGTGATAGTTGCGATATTCGTGGCCGTCATAGCGATGGTCATGCTGCAGTTGCCGTTCGGTGAGGATGTTATAGCATCGCGCTCGGTGGAATTCGTGGCATCGGGAAGCGAGGCCTTCTCGATCGCGTCTGCGCTGTCGCATTATCTGGCTGGCGACAGGCAGTTCATGGAAAGGGCGGCGCAGCTTGTCGAAACAGCATCGCTGAAAAACAACGAGGACCTGGCATCGTATCTCTATGATTTTGCTGCGCCGTACGACGAGATGATATTCGTGACAGTGAAAAAGAATGAGAAGGTGCTTTTTTCATTCAACAAAATACCGGGGAGATGCGGTCCCGAGTTGGAAGGCTTCTGCGTGCCGCACGCAGTTGATCTATCTAGGGTAGGCTCAGTTCCCGTGCCTGGATTAGACTGCGGCAAGGGCAGGAAGAAAATAGACGGTTGCGGCATCGGCTATGACTGCTGTACTGAAGATTATGCCCGGAAAGAACTGCGTGTTTACAAGGATCCAGACGTCATAATGTGCGGCGTGCCTGACCACAATGGCATCCGGCCCGGAGTCTGCGATTTCGTAACAGCCCGCTCATGCGCTGCAGGCAGAATAATGATCGAGGAAGAAAATGATGAATGCAGCAATCCTTTCAGCACGTCTCCTGCGTCAATGGGGTGCTGCGCGCCAATAACAAGCCTGCCGTCGCTGAGAGGCCTTGCCAGCAAGGCGGAGTTTCCTGTCATGTACAAGGATTCTGTTGGTCGAGTAGAGGTGACAGTCAGATGAAGGGGATCATAGACACCATTGTCATGATACTTGTGATATTCCTCATGATGGCTGTCTTCCTGACGGCTGTGACGAACGAATCGCTCGCGCGGACGAGAATAAACCTGGAGGAGTTGTCGATCATCCGGATAGCAAATACATTCGAGTACGTGAACCGCGCAGCCGGCATGGCGTGGTATATGGGAACTGTGCAGGCTGTTTTCCAGGTTACAGACAAGTCTATTGGATGCGGCTTTGATGACGAACTGTTCACGGACGTGCCCGAGAAGTATTGGTACAGCTACGGAGGCGGCCCGAAAAGCATAAAGAAGTTCCAGGCATACTTCTCGATGACAGAAGATGAAAGGAAGAAGTACAACGATTTCGAGCCTTTCGTCTGCTATCCGAGCATGAAACACCTTATTGAAAAGATCGAGGAGGAATTCAAACCTTTCATAAAATCC
>JACQOB010000122.1 GCA_016202745.1 Candidatus Aenigmatarchaeota archaeon
TCATGTTATCAGGTACACACACTTTTCCGGTGGCTTAGATTACGCTGTGTACATCACAACAGCTCCCGAATGGGACGGCTCCCACTCAGGCGCGCGGATGCGCGAGGCGGTCTCCTGGGGCATAGTGATGGAAGATGCAAGGTTCATAACCATAGAAGGGGATGCCACAGTGCTGCTGCCGCTAGTTGTGGGGAAGTTTTTGTGATGGTTGAACCATTGCCTTAAAAGTTTAACAGCCAATAATTCACAATGAATGGCAGTATCTTGGCATCGGGTGAAATCACAATCGCTTATGCAGCAAAGAACATGGCTCCTTATTTGAAAATAACAGTGCCCGAGCCGCCTGAGGAATTGACGGCGTTGTGCAGGAAAGCTAACAGGCAGGCAATATTATATAATGTGATTGAAAGCCTGTATGGCCTCTCTGTTTTGTTTAGGCCAAAGAGGCGGAGGGGGTTGAAGGGGTACAGAGAACGCGAGGAAGAGGACCAGAAACATGCTATCGCCCAATCGGAGAAAATCGATGCAGAGTTTGAAGAATACTTAAGGGTAAATGGCCTTGAAACAGTTCAGGAAAAAGGTGCCTGGAAAATTGCCTCTGGTGCAGGAATGTGTATTAAACGCCTGGTAAGACGTGGTTATAAACTGGAGACTGCTGACATTGTAGAAATGGGTTCCAGATCCGTGAATGAAGCGAGCGTGTCGCCCGTCTTATTCGAGGAGTATTTGCAAATTAGCCTAAATGATGGTATCAGGTGCCTTGAGGATGATTACTGGATACCTATTGTTGGCGTTCAGAAACCCCAGATTGTTAATCAGGATTTTGAAGAAAACGCTGCACGCTGGTTGAAAGATGGAGTGTATTCAATGATAGAAGGAGGGGACTGCAGACTTCTTGAGAGTGTTATGGTAAGAAAAGATGGCGGGAAGGTTAGATTAAAAATGGATTTTGGTACAAGGGCTACAGGCTAACAAAATGAAAGTAATTTGATTTTATAACACATATAAACCCCCCGGGTCAATAAATCCCCAAGTAGTTTGCTGCCTGAACAAATAAAACCTGGCAGCCATACATATATGTGGTGAATATTTTGGGTGACACGACTCCTGTTCCAATCAAGAGCCTGAAGCCTGGCAGCTTTATCATCATAGATGATGAGCCCTGCAAGGTGCTGGATATTGTGATATCCAAGCCGGGCAAGCACGGCGCAACCAAGGCCAGGATTGACGCAATGGGGCTTTTCGACAGCAGAAGGCATGTCCTGCTCAAGCCCAGCGCCGACAACGTCGACCAGCCCATGATTGAGAAGAGGAAGGGCCAGGTCATCAACGTCACTGGGGACATTGTCCAGCTGATGGACATGGAGGACTACCAGACTTTCGAGGCCACCATACCGGAAGAGCTGAAGGGCAAGATAGAGATCGGGAGCGAGGTAGGCTACTGGAAGGTGACCGGAAGGGTCATACTCAAAGGATAGGTCATAGTCATTCACTATCTTGAGGCCGTCCATGGGTATCTGAATAATAGAATTTTCTCAGTAATCTGGGCTCAAATCTTTGCGCCTTTGGCGAGATCCTCGAAGAGCCTTATTTTCCAGGCCAACAGTATCAGCACCAGTACCAGCACGGCGAACACGACAATCGAGGCCGCATCAGGCAGTCTGGTGCCTGCCTGGGGCTGGCTGGGGATTGTCTCATTCTGCTCGGGCGGGGACGCGCCGCAATAGAGGCTTCCTGTTTCCATGTTCACGAAATTCTCCCCCTCAATCCCCCTGGCGTACATGGCAAAAACACCATTCCGCGTCAAAACAAGTTCCGTGTAAAGGTAATCGCCGCACTCCTTAAGCCTGCTCTCCGCCTGTTCGGCCGGCATAAGATAATTCACCTCATGAAGCGTGTCGGTTTTTGCGTTGACAACTATCCTGCCCGACAGGTTCTGCACGGTGACCCAGTAATTGGCTGACTGGTTGCCGGCCGTGTAGTTCCAGAAGGATTCTATGTCGGTCCAGGTGTTGTTCTTTATGCGCGTGACTGACGCCTCCCTCAGGCGGAAATGGCTGTCGAAATACTCCTGGGTAATGCCCTTGGCTATTATCCTCTCCGCTATCAGGTCGAGCATAGCCGCAGGCGGTTCACTTTCTGTCATGTACGCCTGCCCATTCCATGCGGCAGCGTACTCCTCAGCAAGGACGGGTGAGGCTGTCAGGAGCACCGCAAGGGCGAAAAAAGCATAGAGTTTCATAAATCATAACCTCCACAGTTCGCAGGTCTTGCACACCTCGCGGGAGGCCGGCTCGCCGCATATGCGGCATCGCAGCAGCCGGGGCTCATTCCCCTCCGCAACCTGCCTTATTGCCGGCAGCAGCTTGTCAAACGTCTCGAGCACCGTGAACTTGATGCCAGGGTATTTTGCCTCAAGGTTATTGAGGAAGTCCCTTGCCTCAAACCTTATGCCGCCCACGTTGGGACATTCGTCCATGTGGATGTCAAGTCCCTTGAGTATTGCGTAGAGGGCAACCTCCCGTTCGGGTATTTCCCTGAAGGGCTTTATCCTGGGGATGAACATTGAATCACTCTCTTTTTTTATGGACCAGTCTGTTACAGGACCCATCCTGCTGGCCCTGAACAAATCCCCCCTGATGTAGTTCAGCAATACAGCCTGCGCCTCGTCATCCAGGTTATGGCCAGTGCAGAGTTTAGTGGCGCCGCTCAGCCTCGCCATCCTGTTCATCAGGTAGCGCCTGCCGACGCCGCAATAGGTGCAGGATTCCCTTATCCTCATTGAGGGGTCTGCTGCCACCTCCCCCATCTTCTCATCCAGGCTCTTGCCAAAGGCTGCCTTGAAGGAGAGTGTCCTGTGCTTTACGCCCAGCTGTTCGCAGAATTTAGCGGCTATCTCAAGGCTTTCAGGCCTGTAGCCATGTATGCCTTCATCGATTGATACCGCAAAGAGGTCTATGTCCTTCCTGCCATTAAGCACCTTGCTGAGAATGTAAAGCACGGCAGAAGAATCCTTGCCGCCTGAAAGGGCGACGCATATCCTGTCGCCGCTTTTAATCATGTTGTGCTGCCTTATTGTCCTCTTGGCCTTCTTCTCTATCGAAAGGCAGAAATGGTGCTTGCAAAGGTAGCTCCCTTCATACTTACGGGAGAAGACAGCCTTCCTGCCGCACTTGCAGTAGCCTCCTTCTGGTCTTTCTTTGAACGCTATTTGCGCTTCCATATCACCCACCTGATACTACTTTCAGGACTTCAAGGACATCCCCGGGTCCTACAGGATCAGTGTCGGGTACTATCTCCCCGTTCTTCCTTACCAGGACCGTCTCAGGATTAACTCCCATCTTCTTAAGTATGTCCATTACGGCAGGCCTTTCCCTAACATCAACCTCATGCCTTTTCCCCAGGTACGACACAGTTATCTGCATGAATAAGATATAACACCTCATTTAAAATAATACTATGCCGGGATGGCAGAAAGGCTAATTAGGCCGGCGACCTGTAGACTGTTGCTTGAGACAATATAACCGAGCAGACCTGCAGAACTAGTCGCCCCTGCGCGTGCGCTCGACAATAAGCATGTCCGGCGATAACATCGCCGGCAGGCATTGCGGCGAATCTCGAAAACGAGTGTCCTACAGGACATCCAGGTTCGAATCCTGGTCCCGGCGCTATTGATGCATCTAAACACGGATAAAATAAAAGAAAATTCAAAAAACAAACCGCTCTATAGGCCTGGTCTTTACTTGCTCTTTGTCACTGTCCAGACGATCTTAAGGCCCACGATGAGTGCAGCGCCTGCGACAAACGCTGTGAACGCGCCAATCACGTTCTTCACGAATGTCACGGCACCCCAGTCGATGTTCCATAAGGCCGCGCCGGCCAGAAGCAATGCCACTGTCCCAAGCAGGAAGTGCTGGACCTCTTCGCCGGTCACGTTAAGGATTCCGACGATTACGCCAAGCACAACCAAGGCCTGGAAGCCTACTGATCCTATGTTTGCAAAGCCTGCTATTATTGCAATGATCAGGCCTATGTAAAAGGCTATGCTTCCTTTATCCATACACTTACTTATAGGGTGGTTATTTAAAGGTTACTGTGGGGTTTATATACCCCTGCTGCATAACGGTGTTATATATTGCATATTTAGATATTTTCGTATTTTCCTTTTTTATCCCACACAGAAGTCATGTGGAATTAATATATGAAATAAGCATATAGTGTAGTAAAGGGCTGGTGGTCTAGTGGTTTGGCCTAGCCGCCTGTTAGCAATGGGCGAAGGGCGGCAACCTACAGATGACGCCTGCTTCACACGCAGGAAATCGCAGGTTCAATTCCTGCCCGGCCCATCGGTAGATGCCATGCTTATTTTTCGGCAACTTGAAAGGAAGGACTTTAAGGGTATCAGGAATCTGGCACTGAAAGGGTGGTACTTTGCATACAGCCACCTGGATAGGAAGGAATTGAGAAAACTTGTAGAAGAGTATTACTCTGATGGGGCTTTGGTTAAATCGCTGGGCAACATAAAGGCAGGAAGACAATGCTTCATCCTGGCATTTGAAGGGGAGAACTTGGTAGGATTTGATACACGGAGAGAGTTTTGTCAAATCCAAGGGGAATAGAATGATATTCACATTTGTCAACAGGCACAATAAGACCGGCCTTCACTTCTATTTGAGGAACGGCTTTATGAGGCACCCAGGGAAGGGCAAGGCTGACGAGTTTGAA
>JACQOB010000123.1 GCA_016202745.1 Candidatus Aenigmatarchaeota archaeon
AAACATGCATGTTTGCCATTACCTTATTATTAAATTCAAGAGTTATATGAGCATCATCCTCAATCCCCTCCCTTATGTAAGACTGCCCAACTGCCCTTGCTGTTAATGGCATTTCTTCAAGATAATAAAGAAGCATTACGTGCTCCGCGTTGTGGACGACGCCATTGCGCATACGTATGTCCCCACGACAGTGTCCTCGTGGGCCAGGCAGCGCAAGCGCTGGATGAAGGGCGGCATACAGGTCATAAAGACCAACCTGTCCCTGCTGTTCAACAGGCGCTTCCGTGGCCTTGGCTTCTATTCGCTTCCCATCTGGGCGTACTGGTACCTGCATTCCCTGATAATGGGCGCGCTCATCTTCTACCAGGTCTTTGGCGGCTACTACAGCTACTTCTACGTGTACGGCGACGTGCTCTCGGCCAACGTCATCCTGTATTTCCTTTACTGGTTCTCATTCCTTGGCATCGTCAACCTGTCGTACCAGATGGCCATAAGCGCCATCGCGCCGAGCCTGCTGCTCGTGCTCAGCGTAATCATAAGCGTCCTTAACTACCCACTCTTCATTTACGCCTACAGGAAATACGGGGAGAAGATAGGGCCCAGGGACGTCCTGGTGTTCGTTTTCCTGTTCCCGTACTTCCTGCTGATGCTCGCGTACCAGTTCGCGTCCAACATAAACTGGCTCAGGTCCCCCTACGGGAGGAACTGGTGGAGGAAGTGATTCAGAAACTTATATCCCCTCTCATTATTATGGGCTTCTGTTTCCTCTTGTGGGGTTCAGGTTCGAAAACAAGCTCTTGCCCGGGAAATATCATATCCGGATTGTCCCCAATTACGTCCCTGTTTTGCCTGTAGATCTCAGGCCACCCGAAACCGATTTTTTTGCCTATCTTATCAAGGTAATCACCTTTCTCAACCACGATATGGTATCTTGTTTCCCAGACCGCAGTCATGTCAAGATTAATTTCAATCTTTTCTTCAGGTTTCTTGACCGAAAATTCAGTGGGCTTTATATATGTTGTTATTTCCGATGCTGCACCAGAGGATATGCCCATAACCGTTGCAAAAGCCATGTTCCTCAGGAGAGAAGTGTACTTCATGCTTGATGTTAGGCCGCAATCAATTTAAGCTTGAAACCTTTGCATGCGCCTGCGCCATGCGCGCATTTAAAGCTTATTCTGCTATTCAGTAGCATTCCAGGTTATTCCATGTCGGGCAAAATAGATGGCATAGCGGCAGAAGCGGAAAAGATAAAGGACCCTGTTGAAGCAATAAATTACATGTCAAGGAGGATGCAGGAGGAAAGCCGTGGCCCGCTGGACGCAAAAATGAGCAGACAGAGGAGGGTGGCAAGCAGGGAGGCGGCGCTGAACAGGCTCACCAGGATGTTCACCCGCTATGAAACCTCGCCAACATTCCATGATCCGACTGTCGTCAGTGCAGAGATTGACAATGGGGCAACCACCAGCTTTGTTGTCCTGAAGGCTAAGGGCATTGAAAGGCCTTATGTCAAACACCTTATGTCAGACTCTACCTACAGGCTTTACCACCACGAAAGCGGCATAGTGGGCCTGGTGGAACGGAACAATGGCAGCCTGCGCATGACCACCAGAATTCCCGCAAGGATAGCGAGGGATATAACCGGCGAAATCAGCGTCACTTACCCCGGGATAATGGAAGGCCTTGGATTTGGCCCGCAGCCACTTGGCAGCGTTGAGGCGGGTTTTGACGGCGACCTCTCATACAGTGAATCATGGTTCCCGAAGCAATCCAACGTGACCAAAGATGTGAGCAAGAACAGCCTGGAAGCCGCGGCGCATCTTCCCTTCCCAGCCGCATTGGAGTTTTTGACTGCAATCGACACTAACCTGGCCGAGATGTACCTGCTGTTTGTGGAGGGCCATAAGCTGCTTGTCAAGAGAGTCTATGAACTGGGCCACGCATCCCATGATGTGGGCTCCCGCAGGGATGAACGTTTCATTCATGACTTTGAAGAATGCGATGATCTGAGAAGGAAATCAGAGGAGACCAAGCCTTCAGCATATAACATGATAGGCGAACCGTCCAAGATTGAGGTAATCACCACATACCGCAACAACAAGGTCCTCGGCAGGTTCTACAGGGCTGACATGCTTGGGGCCCCTGATTTCGTGACCGAGCTGCTCATTCCCGTTGGTGTATTGGCAAAGCTGAAAAAGGAAGCGACGAAAAGCGACATAGGGCTTGTTGATAAACTAGCGGAGGGGGACGCAATACCGCTGGAAGGGCTCAAAGAAGAGAACGGAAGGCTGAAGATGGAAGCAGAACTGTCTGGCGATTTCGTCTATTCCAGGCCGGCAAGCAGCAGGCGCGAATACGACACCCTGAGAAGGGAAATAGACTCCCTCGGCGCCAAATATCTCGAATGCAGGAAGCCGCTCTATGGGATGATGTGAGTCCTAATCGGCTCCGAAAGATGCGCTTAAATTAGTTAGCCTTCTTTATTATCTTGTGGGAAAATGAGGATAAACCTTGATGACATTGTTTTCGTGAAGTCGGAATACCAGCAGCACAGGGCCAACTATAAGGGGGTGGAATATGGCCAAGATTGAAGACCTTGTTTTTGTAAATTCCCTCTATTTGCAGAGGGGCGGCAGGAAGATATACAGAAACAGATTTGCAGAGACCGTGCAGAATGATGTGTACATAAAAGATCACCTTTCAAGGCACGCAAACATATCATACGGGCCGGCGATAATAGACTATCATGATGATGGCGAGCTGAGGATTGACATCAGGCCCAATGTCAGGAGGAAGCATGTCTATCTTTTCCACCCATTCCGCGGATATGATGGCGAACACGACTCAAATATCGGGGATAAAGCGCTCCGGCTGATACTCGATGGCATTGCAGGTGTCGGGAGGGCTGATAAAATAACGCTCGTGGCGCCATATCTTCCGTACGGAAGGGGCGACTGGCCTGACGGACCCAGGGTTCCTGTACCCGCCAAACAGGAGGCAGTATCCCTTGAGGAGGCTGCTATTGGAAAGCTTGCGCACGTCTTCACGTTTGACATGCACGCAAACCAGGCAATAGCCTACTTTGGGCATATAAGGCCGGATAACCTTCCTTTTGTCAACGTGTTTGTTGACGCCATCAGGGACGATATAATCAGCCACAGGGACAATCTCGGATCCCTCTCGCTGGATGCCGGCGGAGGGAAGAGGAATGAAATGCTTTACAAAAGGGCGAAGAAAGTGCTTGGCGGCCAGGAAATACCTTCCTTCTGGATAGACAAGAGAAGGCCGCGGCCAGGCGATGCAAAGGTGGCATATTGCTCCGGGGAACCGGAGAATTTGGTGTTATTGTCTTTCGACGACATTGCGGGCTCGGTAAACACGATCAGTGTAGCGGCAAAGGCGACAAAAGAAAAGGGGGCAAGCAGGCTTATTGTAGCTGCTACACACGGCATCCTAAGCGACAGGTACGACAGGAGGACAGACACCTCCAAGGCGGCTCTTGACACCCTTAGGGAATCCGGGGCCATGCTGTATGTGAGCAACTCGCTTCCGCATGCTGAACGGCTGGCTATGGAAAACCCCGACATTCTCAGGGTGCTCTCGCTTGAGCCAACGGTTGCCAGGGCAATATATGAGACAGAGACCGGCGGAAGTGTAAGCGCGCTCTACCGCGATTCCGAGGACAGGAACGAATACGAAGGCATACCGTTCACCGATGAGGACGGCCAGACGTGGAACATTGCCAAGGACGGCTCCCTAGTGAAGCCGCCGGATTCCGGGTGATTTTCTATACAGATCTTCAGCGGGCTTTACGACGACTAGCGTCCATCCAGTTCCACCATTTCAGCTTCCCGGGATCATGCTTCTTCCGCCCGGCGTAATACACCGCACACCTGAACACGTACAGCAGGCACCTGTCCTGCGTCCTGCCTGCCAGCCTGTTGGACCTCTCATACAGGTCCTCGGGGCTCCTGCCTTTGAGGTCAGAAACCGAGCGTATGCCCAGCTGCCGCAGGTAGCCTGCGATCTTGGGGCCGACGCCGGGTATTGACTGGAGCGGGTCACCAGAGGCCATATTGCATTAATGGGTTGGGATGATATAAGAACGGCAGCGCATGGAAAGACATTTAAAACTATCTCAAGACGGGCGCGGACCTTGCAGCGGCGCGCATACGGCCGACCACGGCAAAGGAAAACATGGCATATGTGCTCCAGAGGCGTTTTATGAGCTGAAGGACGAGGGCCTGGATGTCGCGGTCTTCGAGGACTTTTCGAGCCTGCTTACCGGGTCTTACACGCTTGACCAGCTTGAGTCGTATGACATTTAAGGCTGGTAAAACGGAAGCTTTAAACGATAACACAAACCACTATCTAGCGCCCCACTCTATCACCCATCAACAACAATGATCCCATCAATATTCTTGAAAGCCCTGTCAAATGTGGCAATATTCTTTATGCCCAGCTTCTCCACAAAGACCCTGCTGGTGCAGTCAGTGAAGGACATTTTTTGCTGGTTGTCATTCTTGAAGATTTCCCAGGCCTCACGAAGAACCCCAAGATTGACAGGCTCCACGTCTGTATAGCTGAGTATGAACTTGCCAATAGCAATGGCAGTATCCAGATTTTTTGTCCTTGCAAGCGTCACAGTGAGAGTCTCGTCAAATACATAGTCAGATGTTATCATGCTACCGTATTTTCCATCTAATATGTCAGACATGATTTTCTTTGCAATCTCATGGTTTTGGTCTGCCGAATTGCAGAACGAGACAAACATGTTGGCGTCAATGAATATAGTCATCATCTCATCCGTAGAGTATCTTATCTATCTCTTCACTTAACTTCTCTGTGCCTTTGCCGAAATTGAATGGCTTAAAATTGCGGATATCCTGGAGCGGTTTCCTCGTTTCCCCAAGCCAGTGGTTCATTGCCAGCGTAAGATATTTCCCTACTGGAATCCCTTCCCTCACTGCTTGTGCCTTAAACTCCCTGAACACCCTCTCATCCACATCCCTCACGCTCAGCTGCATATGTATTACTTGTCATACATGTATATAAACCCGATACTTTCTATTCCCTGCGCCTCTTCTAATAAGCGGCCATCGCGTAAGCTTTAAATATCCTTTATACAACTATCTGATAGTGATTATATGGGATTCATATCTAGAATGAGCATTCTGTTGAGAGACCCTCCCATGAGGGCCTATCTCCACGAAGCCGGGAACGAAGTCTACCGTGGCGGAGGCAGAAGCGTTTCGGAAAATGCGGCAGCATATCTGCTTGACTATGTCGACTCCAGCCCCAGCCTTGTTGGAAAATACCAGTTTATCCTTGCAGCCCTCTGGGGGAACAGGAGCGACAGGCTGATTGACATGATGGGCTTCAGCGACATTGGCGAGGAAAAATGGCCGGGCAATGCTGACATACAGGGTGGGGAGTGACTAACGGCGTTTATGTGCCCCTGGACAGGATGCCCGCGGGTGGCCCTGAACCAAGGCCTTTCATTTGCGGCGACACTGCCATAGCGCTGGGCGCTGAAGAGGCCCACAGAAGGACAGTGGGAAGCATCCAGGAATACGCCACCACATGGCCCAACCTGGGCGCGCTCGAGCCGCCGCTGTCGTTCACAAGGGAATATGTCAGGCCCGAGGATTTTCCGAACCCTAGATTATAGAATAAATCACTATCCAGCGCCTCACTTTTCTGTTTTGCCGTGCATTCGCCCCTTCCATCCACTGCCAACCCTCACCCAGGCCCACAACTCTCACTTTTGTATTTGGGGCAAAACTTGCAAAAGTACATAG
>JACQOB010000009.1 GCA_016202745.1 Candidatus Aenigmatarchaeota archaeon
CTCCTGACCAACGTGACCACGACAGGGGCTGCCGCCACCTGGCCCTTTGCCGGCGGCGCAATGGCGGTCATGGGAAACACGGGCAAGAGCCAGTTCGGGTTCCCAAACCACCCGCCGCTGTTCTTCACCCCAGCCCTAACCGCCAACTTCACCTCGGTGAAGTACGGGGTGAACTGCACCAACGGGGACGGCGTGACTGCGTTTTCTGAGAACGGAACCTTCAACATCAACCTGGCAGGGTTCAGCCAGTTCACCATCCCTCAAGGCGGGGTCATGTACGGCGGGGAGAATTTCATGTTCAGCGGGGGGCCTCCAACCTCTATAGGAAAGGATGAATTTGACAATGCAAGCTTAGCAAGCGGCAGCCCTGATACCACGAACTACAACCCGAACCTTGACATAAGGGAGGTCCTGATAAGGGAAGGCCCTTTCATAACGCTGACGATGAACCTGAAGGGCAGCAGGTTCAATGTCCTTGGGGACCTGATGTTCAACACGACATTCTCCACAGAAACTCCGGAATCATTGGTCAGAGGCGCCTGGTATAATGGAACTGGGGTGACGCCTGCATGCACAGGCAGCAACGCCAACAGGTCAACAACTGCCAGCACATCCTACAGCAACGGAGACGCCCAGTACTACTGGTTTGTTGACGTTGACGGAAACCCGAACAGCGGATGCTCCCTTAATGCCAGCGAGGCAAACTCGACAGCAAACGCAGCGATAAACAAGACGCCAATTCACAACGGCTTTGACATGTTCTTTGAGCTGAACGCATCCGACAGCACAGCTCCTGTGACCATATACACGTGCAATGCAACAGCCAGCCTGAAGCTTATAAAGAACCTGAACAACAACAACTTCAACCTCTCAAACGTGAAAGTATTGAGCAATGTGTCAGCGACATTCATCAAGAACGAGCCCTTTGGCTGCGATGACGGCAATGCCGGGATAAAGTTCAGCGCAATGGATATGGCGCTGTCCACCGGGACTGCCAGCCCCAATTCAACCGGGACAGGCGGCATGAGGGTGTTTGCCCAGACGAGGAACGCATCAGGCTGGCAGGATTCAGCGCACAAGGTGTTCAAGTATGTCCCTGGCACAGCGGATTTCATACCGTTTGACCCTTCAAATTGCAATACGAGCGCTTACAACTCATCACATCCTGAGTGCACGTTCTTTGGAGTAGGCACGCCGATGATGGGTGCAGGAATGGGATTCTTCAACGCCACATACTTTGAGGACTGCTTCAACAACCGGGATGATGATAACGACGGCCTGTCAGACCTCAACGACCCTGACTGCAGCTTCATGCCGAGCTTCACCGGAACAGACGAGAATGCTCCTGTAACCCTGTTCAGCAAGTCCGATGCTTTCAGCAACGGCGCGATGATTGTCTGGAACACCAACGAGCCCAGCAAAGGAAACGTTTCCTTCTACAACACGAACTCAACCTGCGCAAACGCAGTCAACAAGTCAGTGGCTGATGACCCTGTAAAGGCAGAGAAGTTTGACGACTTCAAGCCATTCCACAACGTCATGCTTACATCATTAAACCCTGACTTTGCAAGAACGCTCACTGCAGGGAATACATACTACTACAAGATTATCAGCATGGACAAGAACAACAACACAGCCACCAGCAACTGCCTGTCATTCACAACAGTGAGCGGCTCAGGGTTCACAGACAACAGAATCGTTACCTTCTCTCCCCCGCCCTGGATGAGCAACTTCAAGGTAGACTCAGGAAGCGGCACGTTCACTTCATACACTCCTGGGCAGAACACAATCGCAGGCGGAACAGACTTCAAGATGCGCTTTGAATCGCCAGGGGGAGACTGGAAGATTGACCTTGGAGGTGTTGACCTCACAGGAAACTCCAGCGTTGACCTGGCAGCGGCATTCCTGAATGGCAGCACAGGAGCAGGAGGAAAGCCTTTCATTGGGATAAACAAGACCATCTGGCTGGAGATAGCCCAGAAGCTCCAGGCAGACTATGTGGACCTTGAGATAACTGACGTGGGCGACACGCTCTACAAATGCTCGGACAACGGCAGCGACTGCAGCGACGTTACAAACCAGGTAACCCTTCTTTCCAAGGGGAGCGGCAAGAGCAAGTGGCGCATACCCACCAGCCTTGGATTCTCCGTATACAACGTGACCAAGAACGGCGTGACCATAGAGGCGGACCGGACCACCTATGAGTGCAGCCCGGTGAAGAACAGGGCGGGCGGGAACACCTCCTGCGTTGTCTACATCAACGTCACGAACGCAAACGCAACCCTCGGCAACAACCAGCTCCTAAATGTTTCAATAAACGTATCCTTCGCAACAGGAGGTCTTGCTGCGCAGGGACATGCGGTTTCGATAGAATGGCTCAACAGGACAGTAGCAAACACTCCTGGAGGAAGCTCAACTGCCGATGTCTGGCTGAAGGGAATGACAAGAGCGGCTTCCGCGGTACAGAACGCATCCGCATTCAACACCACCATGGGCGATTCCAGCACAGGCCTGAACTTCTCCAACTATGGCACAAACAGCTCCTCCACCCACAGGTTCCGGCTGAACATAACCCTCAACACCACAGACTCACTCGATGCTGCCAAATTCAATTTCACCATAACGTTCAATGAAACAGGCCCGGAGAGCGTCATGGCGGTAATCCTGGCAGGCACCAACCTGAACATCATGAACCTCTCCTCACCGATAGAAGGAGCCATAACGAACGACACCACGCCTGACTTCACCTTCCTCTACAGGACAGAGGGAGGGGACTACTCGCAGAACTGCTCGCTCTACATAGACGGGGTATGGAACGCCACCAATGGAACCGTGGTCAACGCTACCGCCACCAACTTCACCGCAAACACCTCGGGCCTGCCGGGCGGAAGGCACACGTGGTTTGTCGCATGCACAGATGACACGAACTCGGAGAACATGTTCTCAGAGACAAGGAGCTTCGTGGTGGACACCACCGCGCC
>JACQOB010000117.1 GCA_016202745.1 Candidatus Aenigmatarchaeota archaeon
CAGAAAGAGGCCCTGATATGACCTTAACAGAATTGTTTTCTGAATCAATTTTCACGCCAACAGAAAGCCCTAATTCCAGGTTCCTGAACCATTCCTTCTTCCCATGGATCATGAACGCACCCTTTGGCAGGTGCTCGCCCGGCGGCGGGGTCTTGGAAACCTGGTCCGGCTTCACGCAATAAACGTCCACGGTCCCCATTCCCCGTGACCACGCCTTTGAGTTCGCGGCCGCGAATTCAGCGGCTTCCCTTATTGTCGCTTCTGGAATTCCTTTCCCTTCATCATTCTTTATGACAACAAACGAGGCCCCCTGGATGTCAGCATGGAAAACCAGGTCATTTGCATCCGTATGCTTCTTGATCAGCGCCTCATTTGAATCGGCATCCCTGCCGCCTATACACAGGAACCCGTCGCTGCTTTCAAACCACCTGAACTTCTCGTACCATTCCCCCTTCTGCCTGACCCTCCGCGCCACTTCAGGCTGCCTGACTGAAGCCCGCTTCTTCGACTCCTCAATGGACTGCCTTATCCTCTCAACCTTCCTCCTGGCCTCCTTTGCCCTCTCGAAATAGGCGGCAGCGTTCTCCTCCAGGCTTTCCCTTATGTCCAGCTCGATCTTCACCCCATTGATGGACACGACAATCGGGCTTCTGGATTTCTCATTTCTGGCCTTTTGCACAGCCTCATTGACAAACATATAATTTTCATACAGGAGCTCAGCCTTCCTTTTGCCCGCTTCGGCCTGCCTGCCCCATTTCTCCAGCGCCCCCTCCTGCTGCTTCAGTATCCTTTCATCCCTCCCGCCCTGTTTCTCACCTTCCACGGCCCTTGAAAAGTGCCTCTCCAGCGCACCCGAAAAGGATTCCAGCCTTTCGTGCGGCCTGTCCTTCATGCTTTCCATGGGGAACGGGGACGCAAATCCTCCGTAGACGCGGGGCTCCATTTCCATGGAAAAAAGCAGCCGCACCTTGCTGAAGAGGTTTTCCATCGCGTCAGTGCCCAGGCTGTTGCCCTGGCCGCTCCCGTCCACCCCGGCCCTCGCGCACGCCTCGTTAGCATATTCAGAACCCAGGCCCAGGGAGACAGCCAGGCTGACCACGATCTTCCTGTCGTTCCTCAGCAGCGCACCGAACTCCTCAAAGGGAATTTCAGAAGGCATCCTCATGGCCTTCGGGAACGAGTATGTTTCACCCCTCTTTATTGTCCTGTCCTTCCACTCCTGCCTCTCCAGGGAGGAAATAATCCTGTAATCCTTTTCACAAAAAATGACGTTCCCCGGCCTTACCAGTTCTATAATGAGGATATTCTCAGGGGTGTGGAATTCGATTATCCTGTCAAACCCGTGCTGCCTTATTTCAATAATTTTCTTCCCTGACAGGTGTTTCCTGAGGAGCATAGAGAAGCCCGTCGGGTTCCCGGCTTCCATCCTGTATTGCGTGATGAAGAGCTTCCTGTCGTCCGCATGGAGCCAGAAGGTTTCGCCTGAATATATCTCAAAGAGCAGCTGCTTTCTCGCGTAATGGTATATCTTCCTGAAGAAGCCGCCCAGCAGCCTGCCCCTCAATTCCTTCGTCAGGTACAGCAGATCCAGCGATGTAAGGTCCTCCCTGGCCATAATAATTCTAGGCTCATTGTTGATATTAATTCATTGGCCAGTTCTGACTATACCCATTCTGCATAAGTCAGCATTCAGGCCTAAAGCTTCAGCCTGAAGGCCCTTATGGCATTCTGCCTCGCGGCCCCAAGCACCTTCTCCTTCGGCGTCCCGGTTTCCTTCTCTATCTTTTCCGCAGAAAGCTTGATGTTCCAGGGCGTGTTCCTCTTCCTCTCCCTGTCCGGGTCAAGGAACGGGGAGTCAGTCTCCAGAAGGAGCCTGTCCAGCGGAAGCATTTTCGCGACCTTCCTCAGCTGCTTTGAAAAGCAAATATTGGTGGAAATGGATATCCACATGTTCTCATGCTGGATTATCTCCCTGGCGAGGTCAACTGGCCCTGAATAGCAGTGGAATATTATGTTTATCTCCTTTCCTTTAACCATCTCAAAGCAGTCCCTCTCCGCCTCCCACGAGTGGATGACAAGCGGCAGCTTCAGCTTTTCTGCCAAATCAATAAACTGTGAGAATATCTCTTTCTGCCTCTCCTGCTTCTGCAAATCCTTCTCCCAGTGGTAGTCCAGGCCCACTTCACCTATGCCCGCTATCCTGTCCTTGTTCCTTTTTATCAGGTCCAGGACCTTTTCATAATCAGATCCTTCAGTAGGGTGATAGCCTAAGGTAGGGAAAAGGAAATCCTTATGCATCCCGGCTGTTTTAAGGGCTTCAACACATTCACCATACCTGGCTGTTGCGAGCACCACAGCCGTCAGTTCTTTCTTGCACCGCGCAATTATCTCCTCCCTGTCCCTGTCGAATTCAGGGAAGCAAAGGTGGGCGTGAACGTCGATCATTAGGAATAATTTGGCATGGAGATACTTTAACCTTTTAAAGTCCGACAGCAAATAACTAAATATGAAGAGGTATTTCACTGTCATCATAGAGAAGGACGAGGAGGCGGGTATGTATGTTGGCGAAGTCCCCGGGCTTCCTGGGTGTCACACGCACGGGAAAACAATAGACGAATTGATGAATAATATGCGCGAAGTCATAGAATTGTGCCTTGAAGCGGAAAAGGATAAGTCAGAAGAATTGCCTAAATTTGTTGGAGTGCAGCAAATTGAGGTTCCTGCATGAGCCGCCTTACGCCTGTTTCTCCCAAAGACCTAGAGAAGAAGCTTTTGAAGCTCGGATTCCAGAAACTAAGGCAGAAGGGGAGCCATGTGTTCTATCAGCATCCGGATGGCAGGACTACCACCATACCATTCCATGGCAATTATGAGATTGGGCCTGTCCTGCTGGGGAAAATACAGAAGGAAATCAAGGTGAGCAGGGAGGAATTTAACCGGTTGTGATGCAATGCATCAGCAAACATTTTTCCCAAGCTGCCCGAGCAGCTGCTGGCTCACGTAAACAGGCGCGCCCTTCCTCACGGCCACAGCTATCGAGTCGCTGGGCTTCGCGTCAAGGTTGAGCACCCTGTCGCCCTGCTGGATGACAAGCTTTGAGAAGTAGGCGTCCCCGCTGAATGACTCCACCTTGACCATCAGCACATCCATGTCGTAGGTGTCAAGTATGTCGACCATGATGTCATGGGCATTGGGCCTTGCGTCCCTGCTGTCCTCAAGCCCCCTGCTTATCGATTCCGCCTGGTAGTCATGGGTGGCCATTGACAGCCGCCTGCAGCCGCTTGTCAGCACTATGTTGTTCGCGTCTATGGCCACTTCTGCCTGCAAATAGCCCGCCAGCGAAAGCTGCGGTATCTCGTCAGCGAGAAGCCGGCCCTCTGTTGGCAGCCGGCCTACCGGCAGCCCTGTCAGCGCTATCCCTGCCGCGAGCCCCGATAGCATCACAATCCAGGTAAGGATTATCAGCCTCATATTCACCCGCTGATAATAGAAATAGGCGGGTTATAAATTAATAGCCGGCCTACTCGAGGAAATATTCCAGCGCTTCCTTTATCGTTCCTGCCTCCACGATGTTTATCCCGGCCTGGCTCTCGACATTCACCTTCTGCGGTATCTGTTCCACCGTACACACCTCAGTCCTGCCAACCTGCTCGCAATGGCGTTCTGTCCTGTAGCTGACCTGGGACCCTTGGCCGAGAGGGACAAGGAATGTATCTGCTCCGGCCTCCTTTGCCGCGGCTGCCTTCTCCAGTATCCCGCCCACTGGCCCTATTGTGCCGTCATGGTTGACCGTGCCCGTGATGGTCACGCCCGGCCTGATGTCCCTGCCCTCGATGGCTGCTATGGTTGCGATTGTCAGGGCGGCGCCCGCGGAAGGCCCCTCAATTATCGACGCCTCCGCGTCAATGGAGTAGATGATGTCGAACTTGGACGTGTCCATTCCTGTCACATCCTCCGCCACTTTCTTGGCGGTCCTGATTGAGCTCTGTGTGTCGGTGAAGAACAGTATGTTGTCTATCGAGACCAGCGCCCTCCCGGAGCCCGGCGCGGCCTGCACGAACAGGACTGTTGACACACCGTTGCCGTCCTCGTCCACCGCAGGCACCCTTATGACCTTGGCCGACTCGTTGGTGAGATTCCCGAAGCCGGCAAAAGGCGTAACCGTGACAGGCCTCCCTTCCGGCACCGCGTTTATTTCTATCGTGGCCTGCTGCGGCTGGTACATGTAAAAGGCCGTTATAATGCCGCCTGCATACATCCCTATGATGAGGCCAATGGCAACCAGAACTATTTCCAGCTTCATGAGAATGCATTCGGTTTGTAAGTATTTATTTGTTGGCCGGGGTGGATTAGCGCTGCCGCAACCTGGATAGTGAAAGATATTTAAACATAACTACTATATAGTTGTCTTATGGAAGTAAAAGGGCTGCTATTTCCAGTGTATAAACATAACTGCAGAACGTCACGTTCACTGTTAAGGCTGGCCAGGATGTTCGGGCACAATGACCTGTATGAGATAGAGAGGCAGGCGGAATCGATAGTCAAGGAGGGTGAATTAAGGGAAAAAAAGGATCTGGATAGACCAATTATATTCAAAGAGAAAAATTGGCGGGCGGTTGCAGCAGGCGGTGCGGCTGGATATGCGGCCTGGGGGCTGGCTGGCACGGCCTTATATGTTCTAGGAGCGGATGTGGGTTTCTTGGATAGTATGACCAAAGTCGGCCTGGGAGTTGCGTGTTCCAGCCCGTTCATCTTTGATTTGCCCCTTTATGACGCAAGGCGGGCGGTTAAGTATATCTCCAGCAGGGAGGATGTTCCTTACAAAACCACGGAAACCCTTTAAATCTACTTAATCTAAATTGCCACATGAACGAAGCAATCCTTATATTCGACTTCGGCGGGCAGTACACGCACCTCATAGCCCGGCGAATGCGCGAGCTGAAGGTGCATTCCGAGATTGCGGACCCTTCGATATCATCCGGGAAGCTGGACGAATTCAGGAAACAGTATGACATCAAAGGGTTCATCCTGTCCGGCGGGCCTTCAAGCGTTAATGCAGAGGACGCGCCTGCGTATAATCCGGATATTTTTGGCTCCGGAATACCTATCCTTGGAATTTGTTACGGTCATCAGTTAATAGCAAAGGTTTTTGGGGGGGTTGTGGTAAAAGGAAACAGGCAGGAATATGGCCTGGGCACGCTGAGGGTCAGGAGGCCAGTTGGCATATTCCAGGATGTGGAGCCCGCGGAAACTGTCTGGATTTCCCATGCGGATGTTGTCGAGGAGCTCCCAAAGGATTTCGAGGCGCTGGGGGAAACTGACAACTGCCTGATAGCGGCCTTCAGGCACAAGGCGAAGCCAGTATACGGCGTGCAGTTCCATCCCGAGGTGG
>JACQOB010000118.1 GCA_016202745.1 Candidatus Aenigmatarchaeota archaeon
ATAATCGTATTTTTTTGCCTGTTGCTTCCTTTAGAAGTTTATAAAAACCGTTCCCGCTATATAAAACAAAAAATTGTTTATTGATTTTGGCAATGGACCTTATAAAAAACAAGCCAGCCCCCGCATTAGTTTCAGTTCCTCCTACTTTTTGAGTTGAGCCAGTAATGCCCGGAGTTAATGCAAGTTTTATCGCTTCCATATCCGTTTTAGCAGGATAGGAAAAATTTATTGAATTTTTTATTCCTTGCCCAGTATCTGCAACTCCTACAGCTATCTTTTTGCTTTTTTTAAAATATTGAGCACAAACAACAGCCCCGTATGAAGTATTCGCATGTTCAAAAACATTTCTTACTAGTTCACTAACTACATATTTTACCGAATCAGCTACTTCAGGGGAAGTATGAAGCAATGGCACCATTTCTTCTATAAACTTAGTTAGTTCGGCAGATGAGCTAACTTTGGTAATGGGGATGAATTTTCCAGAGGATTCATGTTTAATTACTGGAACTGGCTCTAAACCCAGAACATCAGTAAGTTTCATTGCTTCTAGATAATTTTTAGATTTAGCTACTGGCTGTTGCGCTTTTATTTGCCCACCTTTATCCTTTATACGATAAGCTAATGCGGCAGTCATAGCCAATACAAGTGGATGAACTGCAGTCCAATTAGGATTAAATGTAACTTGTAGTTCTTGTTCATTACTTGTATCTAATTTTTTCAAAAAGGTGCCATCAAGATTTCCTAGAAAGGCACTATTTGGTAGTTCTACTCTCATGTTTTGATAGTAAACAGCCTTTATTTATAAATGTATGCATTTTTGCCGGGATTCCCGGTAAAATTACGGTTATCCAGAATTCCCGGCGTTTGCTTGCCAGACGTTCCGCAGATAGCGAACGAGCCCGGAGCTGTCCCCCGCAGCCTATCCTATTCTGCCGCCCTTCTGCAGCACATGAAGTCATAAAAGTCAGTTTTATAATAAAAATATCAAAATATTTATATAACGAAAGTGGGCGATGAGATGGAGCAAGAGAGGCAGTTCTGTGGCTAAAAGGGTCAACATAGGTCTGAAGGAAGAGGTGCACACCCAGGCCAAGGTCATTTCTACCCTGAAAAAGATACCCCTCGGGAAGTACCTTGAGGCCGCTATTGAAGAGGCGGTCAGGAAAGACAAGAAGGTTCTGGAGGAGATGCTCAATGGCAAGAAGCGAAGCTAAGCTCCTCCTCCTCCTCGCTGCAGTGCTCATTCTCTCGCCCCTGTTAGCAGCCGGAGCCACCACGCTCACGATTACCACGCCCGCTGTCCTTGAGCAGGGGACTGCACTGACTGCGGTTGTTTCCATACAGGCGGACACGGCCTTCAGCGGAACCGCCTACCTTGCATACGGGAACATCAACTCCACAATAACAGAGTTTTCCTTTGCCCCCAGCAGCTTCTCCGGCAGCAGCCCATACGAGCTGAACTACGCCTGGAGCGTTGCGGGAATCCAGCCCGGCGCCTACTTTATCTACGCAAACCTGACCAACTCTACCGGTGTTGCAGCTGCCAGCAACCGCTCCGGAATTGTCAACTCCTCTGCGCCTGTCATCCTGCTTTCCTCCCCTTCCGGGACTGTCAGCAAGAGGTCCGTGGTTCTGTCTGTCACCACCAACGAGCCTGCCGCCTGCCGGTATGACACGGCAAACTCCTCCTATGAGAACATGACCTCCACGTTTTCCTACACAGGGGCTTTCAACCACAACCAGACGCTGAACGACCTCAGCGAGGGGCTCCACGTCTACCACGTCCGGTGCCAGGACGCTGCAGGATACGCCATGAACAGCACCTTCGAGATACGGTTTACTGTTGACCTGCCCCCTGAAGCGCAGATAAGCCTCAGCGACCCCTCGCCTGTGAGAGCCGGAACCATCGAGGTTGCTGTGGTTACTTCAGAAAGCCTTCCCAGCCCTCCTGCGCTTGAGTACAGCTTCAACGACGCGCCCGCCACCAGACGGCAGGTATCCCTCACCGGAGCAAATTCCATATGGAAAGGGTACCTGATTATCACGGAGGGAGACGACAACAAGGTGGGCACGTTCTTCTTCACCGGGACAGACAGCGCAGGCAACACCGGGACAGCTGTCACCGGCGGAAAGCTCTTCCTCGTGGACACCACAAAGCCCGCGGCGCCCTTAAGCATCAAGGCGCTATCCGAGCCCGACGGCAGCATACGGGTGGAGTGGTACTCAGAGGGGGACAGCGTCGGCACCTACCAGCTCTACCGCGCAACCACCCCTGGCGCGGACTACATAGACCTCTATGCAAGCACGAACGCGACGCAGTACATCGACCGCTCTGCCATCGACAAGGTCACATATTATTACAGGGTCGCGGCGGTGGACAGCGCAGGCAATGTCGGGCTGCTCTCCAATGAAGTGTACGTTACTGCGCTCAACCTGAGCTCCCCCTCTTCCGGAACCAAATCCTCTGAGGAAGCCTCCTCCTTGCCCAAGGTCCTTCCTCCCAACCTGGTGGTAAAGGTGGATGCCTCTATCAAGCGGGTGGACTCCCTCCTAATTGATGTGGAGGACGCGGCTGCCACCCTGGGAAGCTACTCGGGCGAGCAGCGGGAGATGGTCGCTGAGCTCAAGCTCATGGACAAGGTGGAGGCAGGAAGGGCGAAGCTCAGCGAGCTGAAGGGCCAGCTCAGCAGCCTGAAGCTCTCCTACGCCACCGAAGCGGAGCTGGACAGGGAGCTCAGCAAGATAGAGCTGGAGACAAAGAAGATTCGGAAAACCACCCCTGAACAGGTGGACATCGTGGAAAAGACCGAATTCGTGCAGGCCGTGGGAAAAGCGGACATCGTAGCCGCGGTGGACGAACTTCTATCAGGCAGGGGGATGTCGGAGCCGCAGAAAGCGGAGTATGTTTCCATCACAGAGAAGCTCCAGCAGAAAATAAAGGTGGAGACCAGGGTGCTGGCTGCCGGGCTCAGGTACCTTGACGGCTCCACAGAGGAAAGGACATTGGTTGACAGGAAGATTCTGCTGGATGGCTCCGAGCCCCTTCAGGATGCCGTGGCCATAGAGATACTGCCCAAGTCTGCTGTGGAAAGCTCCGGAGAGATAGAATTTCTGACAGAAGGATACGAGGTTGTCAAGGACGACCCTGTCCTGAAATGGGGGATTCTCACCCTGGGCCACGACGGCAGGAGCATCAAGTACGCTGTGAACAGGAAGGTGGACTCCGAAGAGGCGAAGAAATCCAGGGTAGTGGTGCTGGCCAAGCTCAATGAAATAGGGACTGCACCGGGCTCCATCACAGGATTTTCCAGCATTCCCTCCCTGCCAAAGGCATGGGGCCTCGCCAGTGCAGGAAACACGCTGCTGCTGGCTGGCATCCTGACTATCGTCATGCTCGGGGGATACTATTTCGTTGTGCTCAAGGGATACCCGCTTGCCCGGCAACGCTCCCCTTCCCGCTCCCAGCCCCTGCAAAAGGAGCGCTCAGGCCTGGAAGCCCAGGAGCACATCAACGAGTATGTGCGCGAGATATACCCCCTCGTCCTTGAGATGCATGGCATTCTGAAAGCCCGCGAGTATGAAAAGAGCAGCCAGGTATTTTACATGAAGTCGCTTCTCGAAAAAGCGGACTGGCACTTTCGGAATGAGCAGTACGAGGAGGTGGTGCGGCTCTACCCTGAGATACAGCTTGCCTACCAGGATGTTCCCGCAGAGCTGAAGCCGCACTTTTACAGGAGATGCATCCAGCTGCACAGGAGGCTGTCCGAGCTCTCTCGAAGGGAGCGCCAGGCATGAGGTGGTAAGGATTTGGTCACACGCACACAGGTTGCCTCTAACCCCGGCATTGCCCTGAACCAGGCCAGGCTGATAGCAGGACTCCTTGCCCTTGCCGCCCTGTTTTTTGCTTCCCACGCCATGCTCGACGCCCGCGCTGCAGAGGCGGAGAATGCCGGCATCCCGCTATCTGCAGACCTGCCTTCTGCTTTCACCGATGAAACAGCAATTTTAACCGGCAATATATCAACCGGCAATGTATCAGTCGGCAATATCTCCTTTAGCCCACCGAATGCCACGGACAGCTCCCAAGCTGCCAACAGCACTCCGGCTGCCTTTTCAGGGAGCCAGCCCACTTCCGAGCCCTCCCCTGCCCTTGCCACGCGGATTGCAGGTCCGATACTGGACAGCCTTTCCGCGCTGCGCGGAGCACTGCTGAACATCCGCGCCCAGCTTCTGGACAACAGAGACAATCCCCTTCCGCATGCAAACGTTTCCTTCTACGCGAACCAGACCCTTGTAAATTCATCCCTCACCAACGAGAGCGGGTTCGCGCTCTTCCAATGGAACACTTCCTCCCTTCCCGCAGGAGACTACCTGCTGAACGTGAGCTTCCCTGGCCAGAACGCTGAGAACCCTGCTTTGGCGAATACTGCGCTGCTGCCGAGCTTCAATGCAACCCTCCTGCAGCTCCTTGAGCCGCTGCATCTCC
>JACQOB010000119.1 GCA_016202745.1 Candidatus Aenigmatarchaeota archaeon
CTTTAAATATTCATCTGTGAAGGCGAGAAATCCTCTACAATGTATTTTCTCCCCCAGTCCACGACCTCCTGGGTCCATCTGCCCGCCTGGAAAACAAGGTTGTGCGTGTCATACTTGCTCCAGTCCCTTTCTGTTATCTTTCCAGCAGAATCCAGCCTGTCGTAAAGCGGCGTGCCGGGGAACGGCGTTGTCACATTCACCTTCACCTCATCCAGCGCAAGATGCGCGAGGCTTTCGGCATAGCTCCTGACGTCCTCCACAGGATCAGCGGCCTCAAGGTTTGTCGGCAGCATCAGCAGCCCTCTATTGTAGATGCCGCTGCTGCGCGCAACCCTCAACACATCGTCCTGCAGCCTGATCTTTTTGTTCAGTGCAGTCCTGTATTCCTGCCTGGGATCCTCAACGCCCCAGTTTATCTGCATGAAGCCCGCCCTGGCCATTTTTTTCAGTATGTCCGCAGGACGTCTGCCAAAATTGAAATCGCACACGCCTATCATGTAAAGGGGCAGATACTCCGCAGCTATCCTGTCACACAGCGCTTCCAGGTAGCGGAGGTCGCCATTGAGAAGCGGGTCCTCGAAAATCACAACCTCCACGCCGTAGTCAGAAACAAGGCTTTCCAGCTCACCGATGACAGAATCAAGCGGTTTCGCCCTGTAGCCTGTCAGCCTTGATGTGCAGAAGTCGCAGCTTCTCGTGCAGCCCCGGCTCGCCATGACCACGGCGGTCCTGTGGTTCTCGTAATCCAGCAGCCGGAAATTCGAGTTGTCGAGCAGGCTTTCTATCCTGTCTGCCCTTGGGATGTCCTTCATGTCAATCCTAGGTTTCCTTATCGCGCCGGTTTGTCCACCAAGAAAATCTATGAATCCTAATTCGCCCTCATCAGCAATGCACGCGTCTATCCAAGGATTTTCCAGCAGGACGTCTTCCGGCACCATGCCGGCATGCGGCCCTCCGAAAGCTATCCTTGCATTGCTTACGCTGCGGATCCTGTGGGCAAGCCCGGCGGCGAAAGGATAGTTGTAGGAGTACGTGGAAAAACCTACAGCATCCGGATCATTTTGCAGTATCTTGTTTACATCGGATTCAGAATCAGCGACAACATAATCGACATTGTTGCCTGACTGCCGTACGAAGGCGCCGAGCTCAAGCAGTCCTATGGGCTCCCGCGCCAGACGATGTCCTTCCTTCTTCTCAGCCGATGGGAGCTGTATGTCCACGAATGTCACATTCGCCATAAAAATATAATAGAAATGAAATTACTAAAAACGGTTGCGGCTTGCTCTCAGGCGTTGGCAACCATTTTCCTGAGTTCCTTCCCTTTCGAGATGGCGAGGTCGATTATCTTCTCCAATTCCTCGACTGTCAGGCCGACCGAGCCGCCCTTCTGCATCGAGCACAGGAGGACATCGCCGTCCTTGTCGAATGTCCCTACGGTCAGGCGTGCATCAACTGCCTCTGCCTCCGACAGGTCCGGGTCCGCGATTATGCTGTCGCCGACCTTTGCGAACGTCGTTGAGAGGGGGATACCGTTTATCTGAAGCCCCTGGTCGCTTTTGTTGTCGTAGTCTATTTTTCCATCTTCCTTTAATCCTGGTAACTTTGCATCAAACAGCGCTGCTATAGCTGCCAGCGATGCCGCATCTATGAGGTTCCCGTCGTTGTCAAGGACATCTATGTCAACGAAGACCATCCACACCTTCTCACCGGGCGTTATGCAAAGTTTCTTGAAGTCGATGACCTTTGACTCCCTGATCGCTCTGTCAACGACCCTCGAGGCTTCTACCGCTTCCTCTCCAGGAGGGCCGGATTCGAATTCCGGGCTCGCTAACGGCACGAATTCCGCCGCGACCATCAGTACTCCTTCGTCAGGCGTGTCAGAGAATGGCTCGCCTACGCTGAACTTGACGCCGCAGATGACCTCGGTGTTGCCCAGCTTTACCCTTGCCGAGCCATCGGCTGTCGCAACTGCTCCCTTCTCTATCGTTATCTTCCTGTAATCGTACATTCCCCTGCCATCGAGTCGCTCGCCATTGCTCACTATGTTCTTTATGAGCTGCGGATCAGTAGATATCATTTTTCTCACCTTCTATCTCGTATTTTTTTCTCAGCGCGCTTTTCTGCGCCTCGTATATCTTCTTTGTGCCACCTACGGCAAGCTTTACTATTTCTTTTGCTTCCTCGCGCGTTACAATTCCATCCATCTGCAGCAGGGTCACATGCTTCTTCTTCGGATAGTAGGCAACCGGCAGGTCCACTTCGCCTTCCGTGTCTTCTTTCCCGGCTATGTCAAGGATAATGTTTCCATTGACCTTGCCTGCCGAGCAGCTTGCAACAAGATCCCTCATCGGTATCCCTGCATCCGCCAAAGCCAGGCAGGCTGCGTTGATGCCAACACACCTTGTCGATGCATCTGCCTGCAAAACTTCGATGTGCACATCTATTGCAGTTTTCGGGAATTCCTCTAAAAAGATAACCGGATTGATCGCCTGCCTCGTCACCATGGATATTTCTATGCTTCTCCTGCTGTATCCCGGGCGGCCTCTCTCCGTGGTCGCAAAAGGCGCCATGTTGTATCTTGTCCTGAGTATTGCGCGGTCAAGCTGTTCCTCGTGGCGCGGATGAACCTTTCTCGGCCCGTATACGCCGGCTATCGCCACGGTGTTGCCGAGGCGGAAATAAGCCGAGCCGTCAGCCTTCTGCAAAACGCCTACCCTTGCCTCTATAGGCCTGAACTCGTCGTGTTTTCTCCCATCGATTCTTTTAAACTCCACTATGTTCACCTTTTTTTGAGATTTTTTCTTCAATCATCGCCCTGATCTGGTCAGTGAGGCCGGAGAGATGCGATTTTTTCTCTATTTCTGTCACAGCTTCGGCGGCGATGCTGTAGTTGTCTCCTCTTATCCACACAAGGCCGTTCTGGCCGACGACTATCTGCGTGCCTGTCAGGTCCTTTATCATCTCGACCATGCTGCCTCCCTTGCCTATTATGCGCGGCACCTTTGCAGGCGTGACGCTGATAAGCCTTCCTCCCTTCAGTTTCCTGCATCGCCTTGATTTCATGGAAAGCTGCACGTTCTTGTTGCTTGTCACCGAAGAAACCTCGGCAAATATCAGGTCCTCGTAGGAGAAATATTTTGTAAGGTCGGTCTTTGTCAGGTCTATAAATTCCTCGGTGGCTTCGCTGAGCGGCAGCACCGCGTCATATGGCGAGTTTATCTCCACGATCCATTTCGAGAAGATGACATCCTGTATCTTGCCGATTATTCCGTCCCCTCTTTTCGGGTCGTATATCCCGCTGAGCGGTATTACAAAATACATCCCGTTCTTCTCCTCCGCAAGGCCCACAAACCTTGAGAACACGTTGTCGTCTTCCTCGTATGTTCCATGGCCTGCCCGTCCTTTTCCCAGTAGGTCGCCGGGTATAACCAGTTTTCTTTCTTCAGACATGTTTCTCTTTCACCTCTTCTATTTTTGCTTCTCCGTGCGTCAGTCCCCCAAGGCGGCGGAAAACATTCTCCTTGAGCCCGGCAGGTATCTTGACCTTGGCGAAAAGCGACCCGTCCGACAGCCACTTTTCATCGATAATGCCGTATTCCTTTATCGCCCCGTAGCTCCGGGCGGAATACGCGGCAGGTATCTCTATCGTGAGCACGATCTCCTCGAGCGATATTGGGATTATTTCCTTTATCGAGTCGATTACTTCCTCGACCTGCTGCTCCGCAGGCTTGAAGGGATCGATTTGCGCATGCGCCTGCTCCATCGCAGCCAGTATGCGCTCAGGCGGATGCGGCAGCCTTGTCTGTGGGTTCATCGCATTCCTGCTTATGAAAGCCGCTATCTGTTTCTTCCGCTCCCCGGTCTTTTTCTTCCTGAATTCCGTTGTCAGCTGGACATCGCCGTGCTTCACGATGTATTCTGTTATCTTATCAAGGTCATTCGTTCCAAAAACGCTTTCAACATCCTTCGCAGAAGCCTTGTCGCCCTTCTTGACATCGGTGCAGACAACATTCGCTGCAAGCATTTTTCCGATAGAAACAGACTTCCCGTCGCGCAGGTCATATGCGAGTTCCGGATCAACCAGAATCTCGAAATGCTTTCCGTCTTTGTCTATCTTTGCAATAATTGCGTCTTCAACTGTAACCATGATTTCACCGTAACAGGCCGGCCTGCATTGTACCCGGGAGTTTTGTTTGTACTTGTAACAACGCCACTCCATAGTAGCAGGCTGACTTAAAAATATAGCCAAGAAAATTATTTAAGCTGCCTTTTGCGAGGATTTGCAGGGCTTCAGGTCTTCGAACCTGTACACGTGCTCTGTATTGTCCGGATGCCTTACAAGGTAATTAACCCTGCCGTAATCATTTCTCACGGACTCAATAACTGTTCCTGTAAGTATCAGGTCATCCCTGGAATAAATTTTTCTTGTTCCGGCTTCTAGCCCGACGGAATACTGCCATTTCCGGCCGCGCATCCACATATTGCCGACTACACCTGTTCCATCAGGAGTTTCAACTTGTGCACCCCGGCGTGGCGCAGTAATTCTTACTTTCTCCCCTTCGCCGTACTGTTGTGCCAGGCAGCGCCTTGAATAACGCATAAACCTAGGTTGCATGCAAAATCTTAAATCTTCCTGCCGAGCGGCCTCAGGCTTCCGGGCCAATAAAGCCGCACGGTGCCATCAGGATGCCAGACAGAATAGGGTGGCCTGTCTTTCCTCTTTTCGATACCTACAACTGTCCCTGTAAGTTTCAGCTCGTTTTCGTAAAACGGTATTGTGCCGCCTCCCTGCAACATCATGTCGTATACCAATCTGACTCTTGTCTTAGCGACTACAGCAC
>JACQOB010000125.1 GCA_016202745.1 Candidatus Aenigmatarchaeota archaeon
CCATGTAGCTGTCCAGCGACCCTATTCCCCCGATCTCCATTATCTGCCCCTCAAGAATCCCCTCTATTGCGTCGAGGAAATGCCCCAGAAGGGAAGGGTATTCCTTCCTGACGATCCTGACGGCAGCCATGGCAAAGTAATCCCCATAGATGACGGCCTCCCGTGACGAGAACCTTGCCTTGAACGATTCCCTCCCCCTCCTGACATCGTCGTTGTCAATGATGTCGTCATGCAGCAGCGTCGTGCAGTGGAATATCTCTATTGCCAGGGCAGCCTTGGCGAGGGGCGTGAAATCCACCCCCAGGTGGCTGCAGACCTCCTTCATCAGCCTCGGCCTTATCCTCTTTCCGCTTTCAAACGAGTAAAGAAACCTATCATGGTGCTCCTTTGGTATTGCTTCAAGAGCCATTTTCCTGAGGTCTTCCATAATACACCATGGGGATGCTTGCAATGAAATGCATGCCGTAGTTCATCTATTGCATGTATGCCTATATGAATGATGCGGCCGTTACAGACGCAGCCAGCACGAGCCCGGTAATGAGATGGTTCAGCACTGTAAAGGCATTCGCGGGCAGCATTTGGGGGAAGGAGGAATGGTGCTTCATCAATGTTTTTGTTGATTTTATTGCAAGAGGGAATGTCAGGAAGGACAGCGCCGAGAGGGGTGGCAGGAACCCTCCTGCAATTGCCAATGCCAGTGAAACATAGGTTAGGAACATAAGGGCGATGTAAATCCTCGCGGCCTTTTCCCTGCCCAGCCTCACCACAATATTCTTCTTGCCCGTGGCCTTGTCAGCATCATAGTCAGGGAATTGGTTGACATACAATACGGCGGCAATGAGGAATGTGATGGGAAGCGAGGCTATCACGGGCTTCCACGACAGGCTGGCCGTCTGCACGAAGAATGTCCCGAGGACAATGAGGACGCCGAAATTCAGGCCCACGAGCAGCTCGCCGATTCCCCTTCCGGCAAGGTTGGCCCTTGGCGCGGCGTAAAGGAAGCCCGACAGGGCGCCGACCAGCCCGAGCAGGAGCACGACAGGCCCCCTTATGGTGGACAGATATGCCCCCGCCAAGGCCGCAAGCAGGAAGAAGAGCAGTGCTGCGTTGCGGACAGAGCCCGGCCTGGTGGAACCCGAAGGGAGCAGGCCGCTGCCGCCCGAGAAGGGGTTCCTGTTCCTGTTGGCCACATCTGTCCCGCCTTTGAAATCGAAATACTCGTTTGCCAGGTTGGCGCCGAGGTGCAGGCAGGCCACGCCAAGGAGTGTCACCGCAAGAAGCTGCAGGCTGAACCCGCCCTGGAGGTAGTGGGCGTATGCGGCGCCGATCAGCACCGGTATCACGGATGCGGTAAGGAATGGCGCCCTCATCTGCCTGAGCCAGATTCCTAGCATGGGATATTCTTGGAGGGGGTATTAAAAAGTCAAGTCCTTACAGGAACAGGCTGTATCAAACCGAATTCCGGAATTAAATTAGCTGCTCTTGATAACATATTGAGTCCCTTGGGCCTCCTGATGCGGAATGTCTGGAAATCGGTCAGATAAATGTGCATGTCATTCAGATAGCCATTGCGTATTACAGCGCAGTAAAGATCTTCTCCGCCATCCAATTCCTTTATTGATTCGTCCATCCACCTGCCAGCTTCCGGATGGTAAGCCATTGGCCTGACAAAGGCTTCCAATTCCCGAAAGTTTATCAAAGAGTAGATTGAATGTAAATTTTATAAATTGATATTGGTATCACCCTGGAAACCCGGATTATATAAGCGGCCGGGGGGAATCATTATACATGCCCGACATTCTGATAGGGGTGCATGCCGCCCTTGGGGAGCTGGCGATACTTGCCTCCCTTTGGGTATTCGTGGAGCTTCTCAATCCCTCGCAGGAGCGCGTGAAGAGGGCAAAGATTGGCGCAATTGCCATAGTGGTCTTCCTGTTTGCGAGCTGGGTTGCGGGAGGGACTTATTACGTCAACACGTACGGGCCTTCCGTGAAACCGATAATCAAGGCAGGGCCGCAGCCATGGGCCCACGCAATCTTCACAGAGACCAAGGAGCACGTATTCCTTTTCCTCCCCTTCATGTCAATCCTTTTGCTGGCCATAATATCGCGCTACGGCGCGGCCATGCTTAAGGACAGGAGCATGCAATACGCGGCGCTTGCCCTTTCGCTTGCCATATTCCTGATCGCCCTCTCAATGGTGGGGATGGGCTATGTGATATCAACCGGCGTGAGGGCCGGCCTGGAGGCCGGGGCTGTATGAGGATTAGCACGCGGGGAATCGGCTATTCGGCCATTGCGACAATGGTACTGATAACTCTGCTTACAATAGGAGGCGAGCTTTCAGAGCCTTTCAAGACGAGCCTTGCGAGCCTCACCGGCCACCACTGGGTGAGCAAAGGAGTCCTGTCGCTGGTGGCGTTTGCCGTCCTTTCCGCTGTCCTTGGGGCTGCGCTTAAGGAAGAGGGGAATATCAGGAAGACGTCATACATCGTTTCCGCGTCGGCCATAGTACTCGCCGCGGTGATATTCGGGTTCTTCGTCTTTGAGTTCTTTGCGTGAAGCTTTGCGTGAAGTGGCGCATCCCCGGATGCAACGGGATTCATGAGCCGTTATTGCAGAGAATGCGCGGGCCTATGACTCGTCAGCCCACCTGATGCCGAAATCCCTGATGCCGGCCAGCAGCCTGACCATGTCATCCCCCTTCGCCGTGAGGGAGTATTCCACGCCGTCATTGGCGGCCTTCTTCTTCCTAACGACCAGCCCGCCCCTTTCAAGCTCCTTCAGCCTCTTTGCCAGCATCTTGGATGTCACGGGCCTCAGCGACTTGCGCAGCTCGGAAAACCTGATTTTGTCTTGCTTGCGCATCTCGATCAGAATGAATGCGGACCATTTCCTGCCTATTACATTTGTCTCGCGGGCCATGGGGCATGACTTGTCGTTCACCCTCGCCCTTTCGCAAACGCATCCTGTATGCATAGTATCCCTGTGGAAACCTGTGCTTTATCTACATTATAGCGGAATTATATATATTGATGATGACGGTGATTCTCCGGTGGAAGGCGGCAAGGTGAACAGGAACCTGAAAGTAATTATAGCACTTTCAGTCATTGCCATCATCATATCAGGCTATTTGCTATACATAAAATATTCCGGGAATAAGAGCTTCTGCGACATCGCGGAAGGCATCTCCTGCGACCAGGTGAGCCAGTCCCCCTATTCAGAGCTGCCGGCCAACTCGGGCATACCGATAGCCGGGCTGGGGATAATAGCCTTCCTCATATACATAATTCCCGCGGCTCTAATGCTAAGGCCCGGGGACGGGAAGATATTAGGCTTTGAAAGGAGGGCTGTCCACAGGCTGATGCTTTTGTGGGGCGCGTTCAGCTTCCTTTTCTACATCTACCTGACCTACCTGGAGCTTTTCGTCATCTATGCGATATGCCCGCTGTGCGTGGTCACCTTCATCATTGACATCATCGTGGTTGTGTTTATTGCACAGAACGTGAGGAGCGGAGGGAAAGGATGAAAGGGAAATTGTGCATGGCTGTCCTGCTGGGCCTCATAGTCGCCGTCAGCGGCTGCGCGTCGGCACCCCAGAAAGACTACACCCAGTTCGCATCCTGCGTGAAGAGCGCGGGGGTTGTCGAATACGGGGCATACTGGTGCCCCAATTGCGCGAGGGTGAAGCTGACGCTGGGGGACGCGTGGAGCAATCTTGCCTATGCAGAATGCGACCCGAAGTGCGTTAAGGACGCCAGCGGGAACCTGCCTGATTTCTGCAGCGGGTTCGAGAGCCAGACTAGCCAGTGCCTGGCCATAGGAGTTGACAAGTACCCGTCCTGGGTGAAGGACGGCTCGGTACTGTACGTAGG
>JACQOB010000126.1 GCA_016202745.1 Candidatus Aenigmatarchaeota archaeon
CCAACTTCGGCACCAACCAGGGCTCGTTTGGCTCCTGGAACTTCTCCAACTCGTCAATCCTTGACGGCAAATACTCTGCAAACATCACAGTCACAGACGCGGCCGGCCATTCCAATTCAAGCGTGGTCACGTTCACCATTGACGACACAAACCCGGCTGTTACCGGACTCACAATCAATGACAGCGACAATGCAACAAGAAACGATGTCTTCCTTAACATTACAGCCGTTGTAACTGATGCAAACCTCAACAACAGCGCGGTGGCAGTCGGGAACACGACAATGAAAGCAATGGGCCTGCTTTCAGGAAACTTGTTCTCCAATATCTCAAATCTCAGCGACCTTGGATGCGCATCAGACGGCCAGTGCACATTGCGTGTCAGCGCGAATGACACGCTTGGCAATTCCAACAGCACTACAAGCCTTATTGTGACGGTGGACAATACTGTGCCCTCTGCCATAACCACTGTTTCGCCAACCCCTGCAAACAGCACCAATACAAGTTACAACTTCCTTTATGTTAACATTTCGTTTACGGAAACAAACCCAAGCGGGTGCATTGTCGAATTTGGGAATTCCACCGGGACGGTTAACCTGTCAAATTCAACCAGCACAACAAATTGCATTGTAAACATAACAGGACAGTCTGTTGGGACATTCAATTATACTGTAATCGTTAACGACTCCGTAGGGAACCAGAACAGGACTGGCAAGTTCTTCGGCGAGTTCAGGCCGGACATCCAGGTCACAGCCATAGGGTTCAATACCACTGACCCTGCCAACCATGCGTCCGCGGGCAGCAACATAACAGTTAACGCGACTGTACTCGTTAACGGCTCCTTCGACGCCGCGGCGCCCATAAATCTTACGCTGTCATTGGACGGGACACTGGCTGCCAGCAGTCTCAACACAACCAATCTGACGGCAGGCTCAAGCCAGACAGTTGTCTTTCCGCAGATCACAGAGGACAGCCTGATTATCAATGGCAATCATACGCTCCTTGTTTCTGCCGACACTGACAGAAATGTTTCCGAGGCCAACGAAGGCAACAACAACTTCAACCGGTCAATATTCATAGGATACAACTTGTCCGTTCTCTCCGTATCCAACACAACAGTCCTGCCCAACCAGGCGATAGTCATTAACGTGTCCGTGAACTTCAGCAATGGCGATCCTGTATCAACGCTTAACTCGTCCTCCTTCTCGCTCACTGACCTGTATCTGGGCGCGTCGACATCGGGCAGCATAAGCGCGTTCGACGGGACTGCCAATGCGACGGGAAGATACTCATTCAATTACACTGTCCCGACACTGAATTCATCAAGCCAGGCCCAGTTCGGGATACACAACATAACAATAGTGGCCACGAACGGCACTTTCTCCGGCAACAGCACATCCGGCTACAACATCACGGCGCCGCATATCACCGTTAGCTTCTCCGGGCTGACAAGCAGCATTGATCTTGACGTGACTGCCACTGACCTGTTTACCGTGAGCGTAGCCAATAACGGCAATGTTTTTGCATATGATGTCTGGATAAACCTGTCCCCCTCAACCGACGTCTCGCTTGACGTTACAAGGTGCGGGCCGATAGCCAGCCTCGCCCCAGGGGCAACCAATTCCACCGAATGCAGCGCCACAGCCACATATACAGCCGAAGAAACGGAGACCATAACGGCCAACGCGAACGGGACAGCCAATGGCTTTACGTACAAGGGAAGCAAGAGCTCCTCGGTGAGCGTGACCGACACCTCAGGTAGCGGGGGCACATCGTCAGGCGGCGGGAGCGGCACAACCACATGCTCGAGCGATGCAAGCTGTGCCTCAACACAGATATGCGTAAACAGCAAGTGCTCAACGCTCATTTGCACCAGCGGCACGCACCCTGAGAACCACGTATGCGTCCCGACAGCTTCCAATGTCGTGATAGGCCAGTTTGATTCATCAATTGAGGGTGTCCTCGGCAACCCGGTGACAACCCAGGTAAAGGTCAAGAACGAGGGGACGGACACGGCCACGGGCAACCTGGTGGTTGTAATAGACGTTGCCCAGTCGGTGAGCCCGTCAACATGCAACCTGCTTGCCGGCTCCGAGTGCACTTTTTACGTCACATTCACCACGGAAAACAGCACAAGAATTGGCAACCATTCAGGGACGCTGGAGGCGTTCGCCAGCAGCGACACAAGCGCGAAAGACATTGAATCGTTCATACTCACAGTCATTCCAACCCAGGAGAAGGAGGATGAGATCACCAGCACCTTCCAGAACATAACGGCGGTCATCAGCGGCCTCGTGGGAGAATTCAACAGCATCAAGTCCTCCTCGCAGAATTCCAGCGATGTGGAGCAGCTTATCAACACCACAAACAGCCTTATATCAGAAATCCAGGCGGCGATAAGCGCAGGCGACTTTGTCACCGCTGATGCGCGGCTGTCTGACCTCGTCGTGTACGCAAACAGGCTGAGGGCCGGGATAGTGCAGCTGAAGGCTGAGGGATCCGAAGGGGCGTTCAACCTTGGTTTCTGGATAATGGTTGGTGTTATAGTGGCAGGTGTAGTTGGTTTCCTTGTTTACATGCTCCTGCCGCCTAAGGAGATCAAGACACAGCAGCCGGCGCCCAGACAACCGCTACCGGAAAGACCGCCGGCTCCGCCTATGAGGCTGCCTGTCAGGCAGCGCGGAATACCTGGCCTGCCACCCATACTCAGCGGGCAGCGCGCAGTGAGGACCCCGCCATACGCGGCACAGGACATGGGCATGAAGAAATCCGCCGAGCTGTTCTACAGGAAACCGGAAGGGCCATTCAAGATAGCGCCGCCGCCGATGAGGCTCCCGCCAATGCCGCAGGCAAGGCCACTGCAACCGGAGCAGCCTCTCCCTGCGCCCCCGAAGCCCGCGGAGAAGAAAGGGTTTATCAAGAAGCTGCTCAGAAAGTGATGGATTTACCCTCAGTGGGACGTTTTAATACACAACAACAAACACAGGTTATATGGCAATCAGTATAAGGCACATGACAGTCGGTGATTTGCAAATTGTTGCAGAATACAATGGCAAGCCCGTTGGCGCGTTTGTTGCGGGGATAAAGCCCTGGTGGGATGGGAACCACCTGGCCGATGGGGAAATATTTGTCCATCCTGATTGTGCAGAGCAAGAACTTGGTTTTGATATCCGGGGATGTAAAGCTGATATTATCAGAATTAGAAAAGAGATGACATAGTCTGGTATTCGTATAGATGCACACGCAACACTCACTTCACCACGTTCTCCACTATCTTCGCGTATGCGGGACGCGTGACAAGGACCCCCACCAGCACTCCCACTATCGTTGTTATGGCAAAGCCCCTTACAAGCCCGGTCCCTATTGAAACCAGGGGTATCATTGCCGCTATCAGCGTCGCGGCGGAGCCGAACACAATGAAGAATGCGCTCTTGATCTTGTGGAGCACGCCTTTCTTGGAGATGGCCTCGTCCTTCCTGCCGTGCAGGGCTTCATCGGCTATAACAAGCTGGTCGTCTATGCCAGTCCCGATTGCGGCTATTATGCCCCCTATGGCCGCAAGGTCGAATACCCAGGATCCGGGAAACACGGCGCCCATGAAAGGTATTGCCAGCGCGCCGAGGACGGCGGAGAGGTCTGTTTCGTGGAGCTTCCACCAGGCGAGGCCTATTATGAGCAGGTTGACGAGCAGGACGGAGATCCATATGGCCGCGTCATTGGTTGCGGCAATGCCGATTGTTATCGCTATCTCCGAAATCACGATGAATATCATCGGCAGCGCTATCCTTATTCTCCTGTATCTTATGTACGCTATGCCAAAAACAACGGCCACTGCTATCAGGGCAGAATACGCAGCCGCAACAAGGAATCCATGGCCAAGCGTTGGCGATATCACGCTCAGGGATACGGTATTTAGTGACGTGGGCAGCGCCCCTGACTTGAGTATTGTCTGGAGCCCTAGCTTCTCCTGGGAGGCTTCCTCCAGCGTCTCCCCCCCTCCCTGGATTTGCGGGTTCTGCAGGAAGGTCCCGCCCAGGTCGGCTGCTATTCTCAGCGGCGGCCCTGTTGGCTTGCCGTCAAGGAACAGGTGAAGCCCTGTCTGCAGGTACCTTTCCCCCGAAGCCAGGTCAACATAGCTTGGTATGCCTTCCGTCAGGTCGGAAAACCTCTGTGCGCCCTCCTGTGATACGAGTATGGCGAAAAAGAATATGTAGCCGCTTTCGGTCCTTTGTATTCCAGAGTTCTGGGGGTCCGTATAGACCAGCTCGATGTCATCCCCCGTATACACGGTAGCATAAAGCGTGACTTCATCCGTGCCTGTGGCGTTTGTGTATTCAAATGTGATGTTGTCCAGCGAAAACTCATCTCCGGCCGCTACCTGGTTCCCGTTGATTCTTAGCCTGCCGCCTAGGTATTCCACAGCGTGCTCATTCTGCCCGACCTTCAATGTACCCTGGCCGCCGTCGAGCCTGACTGTCCTGGTGATTTTCGCCTCGAACTTGCCCTGCTGAGCCAGAAGGCCTCTTATGGCGTCGTTCTGCACGCCTGCCGACTCGACCCGAATGAGATAGCCGCCTCCGGATTCAACAGGCTGCAATTTTATCTCCTTCAGGCCGAAGATATTGGCCCTTGTCTCCAGTATGTCAACAACCTGCTGCACTTCCGCCGCTGTCAGATTTTTGCTGGCGGGCTCAAGCAGTATCCTCGTCCCGCCCCTTATATCAAGCCCAAGGTCCAGGTTGGTCCTTTCCAGGCTTATCACAGTGATACCGAGGCCCTCATCCACGCTGAACTTATAGTCCTGCTTGTCAACCGTAAGGGTCAGTGTCCCGGCCGCTTCTGTCAGCCTGGCCCATTCATTTATGTCTGTTACCTTTGCCCCATTCACATGCGTAACGACATCACCCTGTTCAAGGACGCCCTTCGCCGGGGAGCTGTCTGATATGAAAATGATCTCAACGCCGTTCCTCGGGACAAAGAAAGCCCTGGACCCTATCGCAAACATGGCGCCAACCAGGCACACGATCACAATCCACACCCTCCAGTATTTCAGCAGTGTCATGCCATGCCCCTCCTGGCTGCATACCATCTGAGTATAGCGGCGTTCAGTATCCAGGTGAATATCATGTCGGCCACAAGCCCTATTATGAGGACTGCAGCTATCTGGTTTGTGACTGCCGAGGCCGCCGCAAGGTAAAGCCCTGTCAGGGCCCCGATGCTCGTCAGCGTCATTGTAAGCCCGGTCTTCAGTGCCCGACTCCCCCTTTCCCCAAGGCTGCCGTCCCCGCGCAGCATCCTGGTTGTAAGCAGTATGTCCGTGTCAACTGAATACCCAATAAGCGTAAGCAGGGCTGCAAGCGATGCAAGGGAGAGCTCAATCTGGAACAGGAGCATGAAGGCTATTGTCACAGCAATGTCCGCGGCCGCCGCCACGACAACAGCGATGGACGGTATATACGTCCTGAATATGAAGAAGACTATTACAGCCATCGCTATGAAGGCGGCAACAATGCCTGTCTGGGCCTGGTACCAGAAACTCTGCCCAAGCGCCGGCCCCACAGACTCAACCGTGCTTCCGGATGTATCGATTCCGCCTTCCGCGAGCTTGTCCAGCATGGCGGCCGTGTCCGCGTTCGCGGCTGCTTCTATTGTAACTCCGAAGCCTGCGAAGCCCCTTATCTCCCTGACAGACACCTGGCCGAACGATGCAAGCGATTTCTCTATGGCTGGTATGTCGAACCTTGAGGGGGAGTGCAGCGTGATCGTCGTCCCGCCCTTCAGCTCGATTGACTTGATGAAAATGTCGCCTGTCTGCGAGTGCTGGCTGTATAGTATGCCAAAGGAGGACAGCAGCAGCGCAATCGGCACAAATATCAGGAACTTCTGCAACGTCCGCCAGTTCTGCCAGTCCATATTTCCTTAAATTGGCAAGTGCTATTTAAAAGTCACCTGACAACTGTTGATATAGGGGCTGCACATGTACGACGTCGCAATAATAGGCGCAGGGGCGATAGGTCTGCGGGCTGCGAAGCTCCTGGAAGGGCACAAGGTGATTGTAATAGACAAGGCCAGGAAGATAGGCGGCCATACGTGCTCAGGGCTTTATTCCACAAACCTCGGGAAATTCATTGACATAAAAGAGGAATGGGTGGAAAACAGGATAAAGAAAGCTGTCCTACATTCCCCCGGAGGGATAGAGCTGGTCCTTGAGAAGCCAGGGACGGCTGCCTACGTGATCAACAGGGATGCAATGGAGGGGTGGATGGCCGGGCAGGTGAAATCGGAGATCATGCTGGATGCAGAGGTTGTGGATTTCACAGTCGGGGAACATGTGACGCTGAAAACAACCAGGGGAACGGTTGAATCCAAGTTGTTGATAGCCAGCGATGGCGGGGATTCCCTCGTGGCAAGAAGGCTTGACAGCAGGCCTGCGGAGCTGCTGAGCGGGCTGATTGCGCTGACTGATGAGGAATGCCATGACGGGCACGTGGACCTGTGGTTTGACAAGGCTGCAGCAGGGGACGGGTTCCTCTGGAAGATCCCGAGGGGGGAGAGGACCGAATACGGCATAATGGCGACAGCCGCCAAGTTCTCCTCGCTGGAGAAGTTTTTCGGGCTGAAGGGCTATGAGAAGCGCTTCGGCTTCATAACCGTGGGGCCGTCAAGGAAAACCAGCTTCAACAGGATACTCCTTATGGGCAATGCCGCAGGCATAGTCAAGCCATGGTCGGGCGGCGGCATCATATACGGGATGCAGTGCGCTGGCATGGCGGCCAGCGTTGCTTCCGAGGCCCTGAAGAAGAACCGGTTTGGGGAAGACTTGCTCGGGAGGTTTGAGGCTGGATGGAGGGAGGCTATTGGGAAAAACATAGAGCTGGGCATGATGTTCAGGGAGTTCTACAAGTCGGCTTCCAACAAGGACGTGGACAGCTTTTTCAGCATGCTGAAGGCCGGCAGCCTGGACAGCCTGGACATGGATTTTCCGATGCTGGACCTGGGCTGACAGCAGGAATATGAATCATCTGTTTCTGCAGATAATGGGTTCATTTGCATCATTAGCTGCGTGAGCATTCATTCCTTGGCTGCGCCTTCTGTGCGGAGTGTGGCGGATTTTTTCTCAATGCCTTTGAGTATCTGCTCTGTCCTGGAAACCCGCCTGCCGGAAAGGGTCCTCATCGGGTTGGAGAGGTAAAGGTCCATCATCACGCGCGACAGGAACCTGATTCCTGAGTCGCAAAGGTCGCCGCCTGATACAATCGGCTCAATCCGCCCCAGCAGCTCGCTGACGGACATGAATTCGCCATTTATCTCATATCTTGGGTCTGAATTGTCCTGGTTTCGCTCCGCATTGTATTCTGCCTGCGCCTTTATTTTCCGGAGGGCTGCCTGGTATCTTTTTGGCACGGCGGATTCAGGGTCATCTGATACTGTACCAAGAAAATGCAGGAAGTTCCTGTCGCTGCTGCTGAAAATGTACATTGAATATTTCCCGAGAATCCCGCCCGCGTCGGATATCTTGTATGGCTCCTTGTTCATAAGCAGCTATTGTCCGTCAACCAGCTCCCACTTCATCCCGTAATGTATAAGCCCGTCGGAGCCGTCCTCGGATATCTTCCTGAAGACAGGCTTCACGCGCTGGTCAATCTTCAGGCCGGCCGGGTTTCCGACAATCTGGCCGGATATCATTGTGCCTTCATCAAGCTCTATAACTGCCACGGCGTATGGCGTGTACTGCTCGAACCCCTGCGGGGCGGTCCTTATGATTGTGTAGGAAAGTATTTTCCCGAGGCCGGAGAATTTCAGCTCCTCTATTTCGCCCTTCCTCCTGCAATTCTGGCACAGCTGCCTTCCGGGGAAATAGGCGGTGTTGCACGTCCGGCACCTTGTGCCGATTACATTGTACTTGGACTTCTTCAGCCTCCAGTACAGCGGAACGGATGATGTGTGGGTCATAATCTACTGCCTTACCTGCCTTTTGGCTCCTCCTTTCCCAGTATGTGGACAATGCTTGTTGCGCCAGTGCCGCCTATGTTGCACGCCAGGCCCGTATTGGCGCCGCTGACCTGAAGCCTGCCACTCCTGCCCCGCAGCTGGCTCAGGATGTCGCAAATCTGCCTTATTCCAGTCGCTCCAATCGGGTGCCCTATGGACTTGAGGCCGCCCGTTGTGTTCACCGGCATCTCGCCGTTCAGCGCAATCTTGCCGGCCTCAACGAATTTCCCTCCATCGCCTTTCCTGCAGAATCCCAGGTCCTCAATTGACATTATCTCATTTATCGAAAAGCAGTCATGGACTTCCGCTACGTCTATCCCGCCAGGCGACAGGCCAGCCTGCTCATAAGCCTTCTTGGCGGCTATCTTTGTCGCGTTCGCCTCCGTGAGGCTCGCCCTGTCGTGGAGCGCCACGGTGTCCGATGCATGGCCGCCCCCAAGTACCCACGCCGGATTTTCAAACTTCCCCGCAATCCTGTCTGACACCAGTATCACCGCTGCCGCGCCGTCCGTTATAGGGGAGCAGTCCAGGAGCCTTAGCGGGTCTGCTATCAGGGCGGATTTCAGCACCTGCTCCACTGTTATCTCATACCTGAACTGGGCCCTTTCATTGTGCACGCCGTTCTTGTGGTTGTTCACGCTGACCATGGCAAGCTGTTCGCGGGTCGTCCCGAATTGCGCCATGTGCCTCCTGGCCATCAGGGCGTAGAGTCCTGTGAATGTGAGGCCTATTGCGCTCTCCCACTCCTGGTCCCCCGCGCCCATGAGGGTCGCGACGGCGTCCGTGCCCTTCACGTCAGTCATCTTTTCCGAGCCTGCAGCCAGAACAATGTCATATTCGCCGGACTTGATCGCCATGTAGGCCTTCCTGAAAGCCAGAGCCCCTGAAGCGCATGCCGCCTCGCATCTTGTGGCCGGTATGGGCAGCAGGCCCGCCTGGTCCGCGGCTAGGGCACCCAAGTGCTCCTGCCCTATGAACCTTCCTGCCGACATGTTGCCCACGTAGAGGGCTTCTATGTCCTTGCCGTCTATTCCAGCATCCTGCAAAGCGAGCGTCCCTGCCTCTGTCGCGAGGCTCCTGAGGGATCTGCTCCAGTGCTCGCCAAATTTCGTGTACCCGCCTCCGACCACCGCAACGTTAACCATATGAATCACTGCTTGAGCTTCCTTTTGAGCTTTATGTATGTGCCGTAATCTATATTCTCCTTCTTCCTTATGTAGTATTCTGTCTTCGGTGCATTGTCCCGCCTTTCAAGTATCCTGTCCGTGACCTCAAAGGAGAATGAATCCGCGCCAGCGCCTGAGCCGTACGATGTCACCAGTATCCTCTCGCCGGGCTTTGCGGCGTCCAGGGCGGCAGTAAGCCCGACAAGGCTGGAGCCTGAGTAGCTGTTGCCGACGTGCGGGACAACCAGGCCTGCCTTCAGCTGCTCGCTTGTGAAGCCAAGCTCCTTCCCAGCTGTTGTCGGGAACTTGCCGTTTGGCATGTGGAAGACCGCATGTGTGAAATCTGACGGCTTCAGGGAAAGCTTTTCAAGGAGGAGCCTTGTCGCGGCTGTCACATGCCTGAAGTAGGCGGGCTTTCCTGTGAACCTGGCGCCATGCTTCGGGTAGTCCTCGCCCTCCCTTCTCCAGAAGTCGCTTGTGTCTGTAGTGAAGGAAACTGTCCCCTCAAGGACAGCCAGCGGGCTTCCGCCAATTATGAATGCTCCGCCTGCCGCAGCGGCCGTATATTCGAGCGCGTCTCCCGGCCTTGACTGCGACGTGTCCGCGCCTATTGCGAGCCCGTATTCGATCTCGCCCGCCTTGACGAGCCCATAGCAGCACTGCATGGCGGCTGTCCCTGCCTTGCAGGCAAACTCGAAGTCCGCGACCATCACGTTCTCGCCTGTCATCAGCGCCTCGGCGACGACTGTGCCGGAAGGCTTCACCACATAGGGGTGCGATTCAGAGCCGACGTACACGGCGCCTATCTTCTTCGGGTCTATGCCGGCACGCGCAAGGGCGTTCTTGGCAGCTTCCACTGCTATTGTTATCGTATCCTCATCCGCCCCAGGCACGCTCTTCTCATAAACCATCAGGCCGTTCTTTATGTCTTCGGCATTCTCGCCCCACACCTTTGCAATCTCTTCCACCGTTATCCGGTATCTTGGTATGTAGGCGCCGTAACCGACTATGCCAATCTGCGTCATAAATCACCATTCTTCAATGCGTCCAGCTGGGTAAGGCATTTATCTCCCACACATTATATAAAGAAAAGGCTTTTAAATCGTTGAACCCTGCATCGACCATAGACGAAGAGGGCCATAGACGAAGAGGGGTTTGCCTGAAAGGCGGCCTGCTAACAAATACCAAACCAATATATTACAATACGCCAAAAGGTTGCTCAACAGGTTCCGGCTTGACTGGCATGCTGGCTTGGCTTGACTGCCGGCTTGATCCAATTGGTGCAAGCCGGATTCGGCTTAGCCAGACTTTACGTCAAGCCAGTTGGTGAACGATATGGACAGGAAAAAGAAACAGCAGGTCTTTGCAGTAATCGTGGGCGTCATCATGCTGGCGTCAACGGCAGGCTTTGCCCTGTTCAGCTCTGTCAGCAGGTTCGGCGGAACTAGCCAGGACGGGCAGGGGAACCAGAACCCCAGCGTGCCTGCGATAGTCCAGAGGCCGCTGACAACGCAGGAGACGCTTTTCGTCCTGCAGAGCGGGAAGGCCTTGATACAATACAGGTCACCCGCCGAATGCCAGGAATGCGATGGTGAGAAAGCCATACTGGAGGGTTTTGTCCAGCAGTTCAGCGGCTCTGCGGTGCTGGAGGAGACGGCCGGCAACAAGTCAGTGGAGATAACGACCTACAGGGGGGAGCTGCTGGACCTGTCCAATGAGACCATAACAGGCGAGAATTTGCTGAAACTGCTCTGCATCTCCTCTGCTGTACAGCCAAGGGAGTGCCTGTTTGTTGACTTATGATATTCATCCAGAAGGCTCTCATCAGGAAGGGGGATAAGTTTCTGGTACTTCACAGGTCTCGTCCTTAATTAATTTGCCACATAAGTTCCGGATTGATTCAACTGAAGGTTTTAAGGGGAAGGTCAGGCTGTCGCAAGAGCATACGGAATTCAGATGGGCAACGGGGAAAGAAATACTGTAATTAAGGTTTGACCAGAAATGGTGTCTATTATTTTTGATCTGCATTAGGTGCGCCATCAAGTGACCTGTAAGATTCTATTGAATCCAGATTGAGGAAAGTGTCTCTGTGAACATGTTCTGGGTCAAATCTTGCTGTATCCCCATCGGTTCCATCTCTCTGCGCCAATGCGTATAATCTTCCCCCTTCTGTGTCTTTGCCTAACACATATCGCATATCAATTAGTATCGTGTCGTCTCTGGCAACTTTTCCATCTCTTATTCCCATGATAAATCCAACGTTATACGCTATTTCTGCCCTGTCAACTATTTTCGCTACTCTAAGCCCGTCTTCAACAGGCAAATGTTCTACATCCAACTCCGGCACCTCGTCCAAGCTCTTGTATCCCATATTAATCACTACAACTATATAGTAGTATTAATTTATAAGGCTTTCGGTGCATTCAGCTCTTGAGTACCTTGGCCAGTTTTTCAGGGTCAGCCTTTCCCTGCCCAAGTTCAGGCCTCCCGCCGCCGGAGCCGCCGGCTTTGTGGCATATCTCCCTGGCCAGCTTTCCGCTGTCTTCCCTGTTGCTCATCACTACAACATCCCCGTCTGGATTTGCAAGGATAATGGTTGCATTTTTGTTGGCAGCAATGACCTGGGATGCAATCTCTATTAGCGTCTTCCTGTCAGCCCTGATTGTCTCCGCCAGCCTGCCGTCCTTCATTTTTCCTGCCAGCGTTCCAGCCACCCTGCCAGAGAACTCCCTCCTGAGCGAATCCATTTCCTTCTTCAGGTGCTTCCAGAAGGCGAAGATGTGCCCAAGCGCCTCTGTTATGCCAGCTGGTTTTGTATGCGCAAAATATTGTTCCAGCGTCTTGTGTCCTGGGGATATTTTTTCCAGTTCCCCCTGCATGGCCTCTATCTCCCCAAGGAACCTCTTTACCGTTGCCTCCACCTGGTCAAGCGGGACGGAAAAGGCTTCTGCTGCCTCTTTAAGTATCCTGTGGGCTCCATCCATGTCCACGGTGGAGATCTTGGCGTTGGAGTTGTATTCCACCATCTTTATCATGTTCCCGAGCTTGGCGTGGCACTCAGCCATATACCTCTCAGCCGCCGGCCCGGCCTTGATTATTATCCTGTCAACCCCGTCCTGTATCCTCTCCGTGCCGATGACTACAATCCTGCCTATGTCCTTTGTGCTGGAGCAATGCGTCCCGCCGCACGCCTCCACGTCCTCGCCATGGATTTCCACTATCCTCACATCCCTGCCGGGAACAAAGCCGCCAGTGTATATGTTGATGCCGAATTTTTTCTCTGCCTCAGGCCGGGGATACCAGGTCCTCGTTATTGGCACGCCCTTCTCCACCAGCCCGTTTGCGAGCTGCTCCAGCCTTTCCGACTCAGCGCCTTCTATGGCCCTGTAGTGGGTGACGTCTATGTGGGCCTTGTCCGCTGACTTGTGGGTGCCTGCCTGGGATGCGTGGCTGCCAAGGACTTTTTTCACAAGCCCATGGATCGTGTGTATGGCTGAATGGTGCCGAGTAAGCTGCATCCTCCTGTCCCAGTCTATTTTTCCCCCGACGTTCTGGCCATGCTTGAATTGCGGCTTTTCAACGTAATGCAGGACCACATTCCCCGCCTTCTTCACGTCATACACCCTGCAGCCTCCCAGGTCCCCGTGGTCGGCCTCCTGGCCGCCTGTTTCGGCAAAAAAGCACGTCCTGTCCAGTATGACAATCCTGGCGCCAATAACCTTCAGCACCGTCGCATCGAATTCCCTCATTTCCTGGTCCTTGTAGAAGAGCAGCTCTGTTGGTTCCAGCCCTGCGGTGTCAATCTTTTCCGCTTCCAATTCTTCCTGCGCCTTCACGCCGGCCTCGTGCCTCTGCGTTATCTTGGCATAGATGTTCAGTGGGATGTCTACTCTTGCAAACCTGGATATGATCTCCGGCGTTATCCCATGGGATTCGTACAGCTGGAGCAGCTTTTCCTCGCCGAGCTTTTCTTTCTTCTGGGTTATGGCCTCTGCAACCTTCCTAGCATTGTCCAGTATGCTCGAATGCTTCTGCCGCTCAATGGGCATTATCTTCTCCAGCGCTGTTATGCCTTCTCCCAGTTCCGGGTACATTGGCTTCAGGAATTTCGCATGCAGCCCTGCTATCCTGACCATGTCAAGGTCAAGGTTGAATTCATTTATGAAAGACAGCGATCTCCTTAACAGGACGCGCAGGTTGTAGCCGCCTCCCACGTTGGAAGGTATGCCGCCGTCCGCCATTGCGAAGAGCAGGGTCCTTGTGTGGTCCGCTATGGCATACACGGCCTGCATGGGCTCCACCTGGCTTTTCAGCTCCTCAAGGGAGATGCCGAGGGAGGCTGCTATCTTCTTTCTGATGCTGTCCAGCTGCGACTTGTCGCGGAGTTCGCTGATGTCAAGCCCCCCCGCCAGTTTTGCGTAGCTGCCGAAAATGGCTTCGTCGGGCCTTATGCCAGTCTGCCTCTTCATCTCCGCCAGCACAGGGCCGAATATGGCGTCATATAATGTCTGCGTTCCCTGGGAGAACCAGGCAAGCCTCTCATGCCCCCAGCCGGTGTCATTCACCTTGATGCCCAGCTCCCTAAAGCCCTTGGCGCTGCGCTGGTACTGCATGAACACGTGGTTGACAATCTCCAGCCCTTTTGAAAACGTCTCAATAGAGGGCCCAAAGGCGGAAAAATCAGGCATGGCCCAGATGTCCTCAGCATACACGAGCTGTTTTGCAGGGATGCCCATGTGCTTCGTAAGGAAATTGAAATTCAGCTCAATGCACCTGTCCTTGAAGTAGCCCTCCTCCGGGTGGCCGAAGGCATGCTGGCCGCCCATTATGAACCCCGTGAGATGCCTTCCTGACAGGCCGACCGATGGTATGTCTATGAACCTCAGGCACATCTGCGGGACTATCAGGGGGTTTGCCGGATAGATGAAGGTCATGTTGCCGTTCTCTATCCTCTGGAAGTCCTGTATGGATGCTATCGTAAAGTAGAGGTCAGGCCTCACCCTGTCAATGACAGGGTATCTTGGCACCGATGTGTGGCCTTCCTTCACGAAGAATTTCTCGAAGAGCCTCCACGCTTCCACATTGTCCAGCTTCTTCCTGGTGATTGGAGACCCTATGAAGCCATAAGGCTCGCAGGTGGAGTCTGCGCACACGGCCCTTTCGCTGTCAAGCGTCCAGAAGAATTTGCCGCATTTCCCGCAGCGCTTCCTCTCAAAGCCCTTTTCCCTGAATATCTCCACTTCCCAGTATTCCTTTGGTTTGCGCTGGAATTCCTTCTTGAGGGAGTCCTTGGTGAGCATACGCATCATGTGTTGCCGGAAACAATCCTGATAATCTGTTATATGGTCTTTGCAATACTATAAATTACCGGCCGCGTAAATATAGCGTATACGGGTGTGTTGATGCAAAAGGGACAAATAGAGGTAGTCACGCTTCTCGGGATTGCCGTCCTGGTTATTGTTGTGGTGTTGCTTGCCTTCCAGAGCGGCGACGTTTCCGGCCCGACCAACGTACAGCAGCTGCAGAAGAGGGTTGACGACTCAATAACCAACATGCTGGAAAAGGGTGCCGAAGCCACGCTCAGGGAAATGGAACTCCGCGGCGGCTACCTGGAGGGTGACGCTCCGCCGGGCGGGACTGTCAGGTTTGTCGGAACTGATGTGGCTGTATGGCAGGCATGCGAGAATGACTTTGCGCCCACTGTTGAAGAGCTGCAGGATACGATGGCCAGGGGAATTGCCAGCTATTTCAACACAAACAAGGCCTCGCTCCTTGACTCCCTCAAGTCCACAAACGTGTCAATAGGTTCCCCCGGCGTGGCTGTGAATATCGTGGACAATATGATTGATGTCAAAGCCTCGATGCGCGTGTCGCTAAGGGGGGCGGCCACAAGGAGGGAATACAAGACAGCTGTCAAGACAAACTTCAAGCAAATGCATGAGTTTGCCAGCAAGTACACGGAGGTTGCGACAGGCGAGAGGTTCCTGGAGGTGTTTACAGTGCTATCGCTGCACGTGTCAGAGCTGCCAGTTGCGGGCGTGATGACGGAATGCGGGGAGAGGCTTTCGGAGAGCCCCGCTGCCGTGAAGCGCAAGCTGGAGAATGTTATCGCATACACGCTCTCAAGGATAATCTGGTGGAAGCCCACGGAAAAGACCACCAAGGAGCCCTTCACCTACCATATAGAGGACCTGATGGGCGAACAGTTCACCAGGCTGGACATTGGTTTTTTCCTGCCAGATGATTTCAGGATACTGAACGCCAACAGGGTCGACCTGCGCAACAACAAGGACATCCTGCCGGGTCCGGAATCCATGCCCGGCTTTCCAAGTGTCCTCAAGAAGCGCCTCAACAATATCAGGCCGCGCTTATGCGTGAATTCCTATGAAGTGGAATATGATGTGTCGTTCCCGGCCATACTCAGGGTCGGCGACGCACTCACCGGCCACTCGCTCAATTTCGCCACGCAGGCCAAGATCAAGGACAACCTTAAGGGCGCGTGCGGGGCGTTCACACCAGTGCCGCCAGAGGACACCTGCGAAAACCTGGCATGCAGAGCTGACATTATGGTAACCGGCAAGGGCGACCTGCCGATAAAGGGTGCCTCTGTATTCTTCGGCGCATGCGAGGTTGGCGTGACCAACGAGGGCGGAAGGGTGGTTGCGCCGATATTGTGCGGCGATCACGAGTTCAGCGTAATCCCCCAGGGAACTGACTACCCGCCACTCGACAGGAACATCCATTCGGACAGCATAAACGGCACATACAGGCTCCACAAATATGCCAACATCACTGTCAACTTCAGGGGGGTAAGGATAAAGCAGTACGGGCCTGGCATACCTGGCGATGACATATTCGACTCCACCTGCGACGCCTCAGAATCTTCGTGCCCGCTGCCGTCGCCTTCCCCGATCCTCTCAGGCCCGGCTTGCGGGTTTGGCCCCATCCCCCCGGCTGTGACCGAATGCATAGTGGGCAATATCACGGATGCATTTGCGACTGTGACATTCACCGACAAGGACAATGAGGAAAACACGTTCTCCGTGACCAATGTGGACTATGACCGCATTCCGGACAACTGCACGCTTGTCGAGTCAGAGGACGGCGACGACGACTGCCTGAAAGCGGGCGTCATAGACAGGGTGTCCGCTGATCACATACCAGGAGGGGAGTATAAGGCAGGCGCGGAGATTTTGAAACCGGAGAACCAGGTGAAGTTTATGGGAGGCTTCACGGGCGAGAGCTACCGGGTTCCTGAGGCCAACAATACTGTTTATGCTTACATACCCCGCGTGGTGCCGCCGGCCAATGATATGCTCTTGGGCGACAATGCCGATGACCTGCTCGCAGCGCAATTCTCATGCATGACTGAATTCATGAAGAGCGAATGCAAGATAGACCCCTTTGGGACAGGCGAGCATTTCAGGAGGACATACAGACTTGATGATTCATGCGAGAACCTGAAGTACCTCGCCGAGGCCGTGGTCTGCTTTACCGGCAATGAGATTGACGATATGTTCGATGAGGACCGCAGCCTTGGGGCCGCCAGGATTGAGTGCGACCAGGGGAAGGTGAAGGATGCCTTCCTGGACAAGTGCGAAATAAGGGTGATAGACAGATGATGCTGAAGATGTTCGCGGTTGTTGTGAGCAGCATGCTGCTGCTTGCCCAGGCATCATATGCGACTGACATAAACATTGTGCTGGGTGGTGGGTCAAGCAGGTCAGCGGTACGGTTCAACCCCGAGAGCCTGGTGAGCAAGCAGGTAAGCGTAAACCCTTCCCAGCTTGGTGCAAGCATAAAGGTCAGGGTTGCCATAACAGGCGCGCTGGATGATGTGCCGCTTGAGAAGGTGTTCATCTATAAGTGCAGGGACACGCTTCCCTTGCAGTGTGCCGTAAACCAGAAGCCTGATGTTTTTGCCGGCAGCGTAAACACAGAATATGAGTGGTCTGATGTGGCCAGCTCCGCATTCCCGCAAACAGCCAACCTTTTCTACCTGGTGAAGATGAGAAGCGAGGCCGGGCAGGAGATCTGGTTCGGCTTGTGGGACCAGATAAAGAGGATTTCTTCTGCGACGTTCACGCAACCGCCCTACGGCAGGTCCCTGTCTGAGCTAAACGTGGAACCAGTTGCAGCGTCGACTGTGGATGAGCTTGAGGAATTCCTGTCAGCGTCAAAGGTCCTTCCCTCAACAAGCTCGTGGCTGAGGCAGTTCATATTTCTTGGAGCGGCAAAACTGCACATCCTGAAAGCCGGCAAGGCCGGCATAAGCACCCCAGCCTTCCAGACAGAGCAGGTGGCAGGAAACCAGCTTTCCACGCCAATAGGGAATGACGTGTATCTTGTCTTCCCGGAGGTGAATTCTGAGGTCAACAATCCCGTGACAATCGTTGCCAACAACCCGGTGAGCACATGCGGGAACCGCAAGGCCGAAACAGGCGAGGATTCGGCAAACTGCTGCTATGATGTGGGATGCGCGCAGGCGGCATTGCAATACTGCGATACAGCAGTCAACAGGTGCCAGCAGACAAATGCCATTGCATTAACCCTGGACAGTGCCCAAAGCAAAGTCAGCAACTGCAACAGGTTGAACAGGATAAACGCGACCGTGAGGATCAACAGCCCGCCTGGGGGCCTGGGCATTGCAAGCACTTCAGTAACCCTTGGTGGCATAAGCGCATTCCACAGTTGTGTGGGCGGGCCTGAAACCGGCTATCGCTATACCTGCACAATAGACGTGCCCCCGATACCAGGGTGCACTGCGGACACATACAGGCTTGGGCCAAACATTCTGCAGCTGTCCATAAGCTTCAACAGCGGCCCCGGCACCCTTTCAAAGACATTGTCCGCACAGCTGCCCGACATAACAGTCGGGTCATATGTGTTTGGCGATGGCGTCTGCGAGTCGAGCCTTGGGGAGAATACAGATACGCGGGCATGCTATGACTGCGGCTGCCCGGCTGGTTTATACTGTGAACTGGGAGCTGCCAGTGCCGGCGCATGCAGGCAAAGGCCATCTTCCAGCAACCTTATAATCTACGGCGTGGAGCCTGCGAACTTCAGGCTTTATGACCAGTCCGCTGGCAATGACGTGAGGTTTTCATTTGACATAACAAACGTGCCCGCCACTTTCCTGGCAGGCGTGCCCAATTGCTCCACAGCGTGCGCCGCCTCCGAGGGGGCATGTGAGGTTGACTGCGGGCTTTCATGCGAGCCGCAGACCGGGCCGCAAAATACCTTCAAGGCGGCGTGCGTTATGAATCTCAGGCTGGCCGGCTATGACAATTCAATATCATACAGGTTCACGCCTGGGCTAAGCATGCCTGTTTCCTACATGGACGGCATCAATCCCGTATCAGCTGAGCTGTCGGAGCAGGTTGGCATCATAACGCTGGGAACCAACTTCTGCGGCGATGATGATATTACCCCGGGTGAGGAGGCGACATGCTGCTATGACGCCGGCTGCCCTCCTGAAAATTACTGCGACCTGGCCGTTGAAGGGGACCCGGCCTCAGGCGAATGCAGGAATGAGAACAGCATCGGCTTTTCTGCTGTGCCTTCCACTGCATCCTTTGTGGATTCGGCTGTGCCGCACACCTTTGACGTCGCCGTCAGCATAACAAACATGCCTACCGGGGCCTCAGTTGATTATGGGTGCGCAATAGGCGGCGAGGAATGCGGCAGGGCTGAATTCGCTGTAAACTGTGAGGAGACAGGCAACGGGGCATACAGGGCTGCCTGCCATGTTGAGGTCCCTGCGATGAATTACAAGAAGAGCAGGTTCTTTGACGCGGCTTCCAATCTCGTCAGGATCGGGCAGAACAAGCTCACTTACACAGTAAGGTTCAAGGACGGCCAGGTATCCAAATCCAAATCCTTCTCCGCACAGCTGCCTGACATAACAATCACCCCTGTGGCGCGGTGCGGCAACGGCGTGGCCGAGACAGAGTTCGGCGAGACCGCTGAGAACTGCTGCCTGGATATAGAATGCCAGGAGGATTCATTCTGCTACACAGGCCAGGACCCCAACGGCGCCTGCACGCCGACCAGCGCCTTAAGGCTTGTGATCGACGGGATATCCCCAGACCCTGTAAAATGCGAGATAGTGCAGCTGAACGAGGAGTGCGTCTATACGGCGGCCGTGAAGGTGAATGCGCACGTCACCAATTCGCCATCCAACCTGCTGATTGACTACACAGGCGCCTACTTCACCCTGAACAACCAGAGCTATCCGATTGATTATTGCTCCAGAAACACCAGCGGGAACTCGACCTACACATGCCACATAATCCTGCCCAATGAGGAGGTCCAGGCCAGCCTTGAGGACGGCAGGGGAACAATATCCAAGGACATTTCAATAAACCTGCCTGTCAGCTTCGGTGTGGGAAAGGACACGTTTGTGCAGGAGCTCGCGGCAAGCGCCGTGCTGAACATAGTGAAGCTCAAGTCGGATTATCTCAGGAGCCTCGAGAAGGACATCAGGAAGCTTGACGACAAGATAGACAGGCTCAATCGAATCATAAAGATCATTGCAATAACCCTGGTCATATGGGCTGTTGTCTGCGTCGCCTGCCACTGGTACTGCCAGAGCGCTGTCCAGCCTTGCTGGCAATATTGGGGGTGTGCAACGGGCGTAAGCCTCGTGGTTGTCGGGACAGTGCTCACCCAGATGGGTGAACTAAAGGCCGGGAAAGAGCAACTGGAAGCACAACGCACAGGAAAGGACGCAAGCAATTTCGGGGCCAACAGGAGGGGCTCCTACCTTACGCTGGCCGGCACTATAGCTTCGAGTTTCCTGTGCAAGCAGAACAAGCAAAACTTCGCTGGCGGGAACCCTGGTAATGCAGACGCCAGTGGTGGGTTTTCCACTTTTTCTGATACACCAAGCGTTGGTACGAGTCCACCACGATTATGAAGCCTTACCCAAACAACCCAGCCAGGCCTGCCGCTGCCTCTTCCGCCTTCTTCTTGTCGTCTTCCTCTGCCTTTTTCTCGTCCTTCTTTGCTTCCGCATGTCCGGCAGGCGCATGTGCAGCCGGTGCGGCGGCCATCTGCGACTGCTTGATCGCGTCTTCGATGTTGACGCCTTCCAGGCTCGCGACGACTGCCTTGATCTTCGCGTGGTCAGCGTGCTTCTCGCCAACTGCCGTAAGGACCTTGCTCATGTTCTCCTCGTTTATTTCCTTGCCGGCCGAGTGGAGCAGCAATGCGGCGTATATCATTTCCATAGTTCCTCCATATTATATTGTCCTAAGATCATTGTGTTATTTGGATTCCTCTATTTTCACCTTATCCTTTAAATATTGCGCCACACTGAAGCCTTTGGAAAGCAAGCGGCCCGCCGTCTCCTTTGTGACTATGCCGGCCCCGGCCCCGACAGACAAGGCCTCGCGGTGGGCCCTGCCCAGGAACAGGCCGATGTTCTGCTTTGTGTAATAGTTGGTGTTCAGCGTGAGGTTGAACGCACTGGACGCCCCGCTGCGCAGGTCCGCAAGGTATTTCTCCTGCGGCACGAACAGGACATCCCTTGTGTAGATTGTCCCGTTGTCCCACACGGCCACAAGGTCCAGCCCTATCTCAATTGGCTCAACCCCCAGCTTTGCAAGTATGTCGGCTATCGGCTTCTCTATTGCCTCGCCTTCCCTGGCGACAACGGTGTCCTCCTTTATCGCTATCTTGTCACCCTCCACTTTTGCGGGTATCTTGGCCCGCTGGAACTCCCCAATAATCGGCCCTGGCGGGAATGGCGTGGGCCCTGCCCTGACGGTTATGTCCCTCGGGGCGATGTCCCCTGGCTTGGCAGGCGCGTTTGATTTCGATTCCTGAAGCAGCCTTGCGAGCCTGAAGGGGTTCATTTTCGTCATGAGCAGCGCCGGCTCGCCTGTCACGTATTCGTCAAGCTTCTGCATGCCGCCCTCCAGGATCCTCGGTATCAGCCTCTTCTTGACCATCCTGATCTTCACTTCGCCCCTGAGCTTGTTCCTCATGTCGTGCAGCTGCTTCCCGGGGAGCTTGTGCATGTTAAGCACGCCTACCACCGGGTACAGCTTCACCTCGGCCTTCATGTAATTCACTGTTGACGTTTTCTTTTCCGATACCATGCTTCATCACACCTGTATCTTTACGGGCTTGCCCATTGTCAGCTTGATGTGGGCCGATTTCATGTTGTTCCTTCCCTTGGGGAGCTTCTCGCTGACGAAATTCAGCAGTGCCTCAACGTTGGCCGCGATCTTCTCGGGCGGCATGTCCTCCATGCCCACGGCAAGGTGCACCACTGGCGACTCTTTCACTGTAATCTTGATGGATTTTCTCGCCCTCTCGACAAACGGCAGGACCTTCACCTTCGGCGGGATCGGCTTTGGCATCCTGTCCCTGGGGCCGAGCACGGGGCCGAGCGTCTTGCCTATCAAAGGCATGACGGTCGCTTCGCCAAGGAACCAGTCATACTCGCCGGCCAGCTTCTTCAGCCTCTTCCTGTCGGCTGCAAGGGCGTTAATCTCTTCCTTCGTTATGACCAGGTCAGCGCATTCCCTTGCCTCGGATGCAAGCTGGTCAGCAAAAACAGCCACCTTTGGGGTTCTGCCCCTTCCTTCCGGGAGCTGGAATTCGGTGTTGAGCCTGTTTTCAGGCTTCTTCAGGTCAATGCCCTTGAGGTTGATGAAAAGGTCCCATGTCTGCCTGAAATGCCTCTTCTTAGAAATCGCCAGCGCCTCGTTCACCTTGTCAAGGACGGTTACCTTGGCCTTCTCTTCCTTGCCTATGTTGCGTTTCTTCATGCTTATCCTCCTGCCGAAGCAGTAACAGATTGCCGGCATAAACCGATTGCAAGTAGCCGGCTCTGCATTAACGGATAAGATTATATCTCAGCCTGGCTATTTAAGCGTTAACATAAGATTGGTTACTTGATCAACAACCAGTTGCAGACAGGTGGCTTTTTATTTAGATTCAACTACGTATTATAACATGGAGAAGTCTATGAATATGACAACTGATGTAACTAGTGTAATTGAAACGGCAAGAGATTTTATACAAAAAGCTGGTTATCAGTATAGTAAAG
>JACQOB010000154.1 GCA_016202745.1 Candidatus Aenigmatarchaeota archaeon
CCGCCAGCGCCTGCACCCTTTCCAGCACCTCGGGCTGGATGTAGCTGTGGATGGTGACTGTGTAGCTGTCCTTCCACTGCTGGTCCTTCTTGCTGAAGCGCTTGTGCCCGAGGTCCTCAGCCAGCAGGGTGAAGAACTCGCGGATCTCCTTCTTTGTGGCCGTGCTGTGGGTGGCGAGGAATTCCTTGGCCCTCCTTGTGGCGTGGTAGGACCTCACTATGTGGGGATAGAAGCCGCGGCCGCAATAGCGGCGGAAGGCCACCTTGAAGTGGGAATCGCTAAGCGGGTGGCCGGACTCGGTTGTGAATATGTATGATGAATCATCCTTCCCTTTCAGCAGCACCTTCAGCCTGTTCATGTAGGAATCAGGAAACTCAACTGTGGTATTGACCGGCACGCCCCCCTTGGAAAGGTAATTGAATGTGACCCTGTTGCCTGCGATGGAGATGTCCCCCTTTTTCAGCGTGGCCAGCCCTTTGTGGCCGTGCGCCTTGTAGTAGATCTCATTGCCTATCCTCATCCTGGTCTTCAGCAGCGTGTACATGGGGACTGCCATGGCGTCCTTCTGGTCCCTGAGCGCAAGGAGCACGTTCCTCTCCAGCTTCGGGTAGAGCCTCTCAAAGTCCTCCACCTCCCGGTACTTCTCCCTGACAGCGACCTGCCTCTTCTCCAGGGTGTAAATGTAGGAGTAAGTCCCGCCCGGGTTCATGTAAAGAACGTCCCAGTGTGTGTTTGATGTTTCATCATGTATTGTCAGCTGCCTTGCAAAAAGGGAATACGCCTTGTCCAGCTTCCTGCCGTCCGGAAGGATGTTAATCCTCGCACCCTGGCACTTGCCATCCGGGGACAGCTGCCCTTTCAGGAACCTCGGGTTCTTCCTGTCAATGAGAAAGTCGAACATGTTATGCGCCCTGAAAAGCCGTATTACATGCATTGCTTCAGGCAGCCTGGCGGGGGACTCCTTCCATGAGGAGGCTGTCTTCACATAAACCTTCAGGCCCTTTGAGTCAATCCTTAGGGTGCCCGGGAAAACAGGCTTTGCCTTGTCCATGGTTGATTATTGGCCGGGGATAAATAAAGCCTATGCCGCAAGGATATTGGAAAATTTTATTAAGGCGGCAAATGCAAGGCTTGCCATGGAAAAAGCCGCCTTCGGCGCAGGGTGCTTCTGGCACGTGCAGGCCGAATTCGACAGGATTCCCGGGGTGAAGAGGACCCTGGCGGGCTACATGGGCGGGGGCATGAAGAGCCCCACCTATAAGGACGTGTGCACTGGCAGGACAGGCCACGCCGAGGTAGTGCAGGTGGAATTTGACCCGAAGAAGGTTTCTTATGGGAGCCTGCTGAAGGCCTTCTGGAAAATGCATGATCCCACCCAGTTCAACAGGCAGGGCCCGGATGTCGGGAAGCAGTACAGGTCTGTTATCTTCTATCATAGTGACAGGCAGAAGAGGGAAGCTGGGAAGTCGCTTAAGGAATACCAGAAAAAACTGAAGAAAAAAATAGCAACCCAGGTAGTCCCTGCCAAGGAATTCTGGCCGGCGGAGGAATACCACCAGAGGTATTTCCGGAAGCACAGGGTTGCCGCGTGCGCAACCAACATCATTGGAAAGGTTTTCAAATAACGCCCTCATTATCAGCCGCTCCAGCCGTAAGGCGCTAGCCCTTAAAAAACTTGCCCCCCAGGATTATTCATGACAGTCTCATATTCTATCGAGCTGCCGGCAAAGGCCGGGAGCAGAAGGAAGATTTCCGAAGTTGACATGATTGTTTTCCGTTTCTCCAAAAGCCAGAAAACCTACGGCATGGAGACCAACACTATCTTCTCCGATCACCCCGGCCAGATCGAGGGAAAGATCACTTACTACAACCTTATGAGCAAGTCGTGCATCAGGATGATGGTCAAGGTTGAGGAGAAATACAGAACCGGCAAGGCGGGCCTGGAATATGTGGAGAAGCCTTCTGTCACCGTGGAGCTGAGGGATGACGGGCTGTCTGATGTCTATTTCAATGTGGGGAATTACATAAAGTACGGCAGGTGAAAGCTTTTTAATCTGATTGTGCACTAAGATTTCATGAAACAGCTGTTGGCATTGCTGGCACTGGCTGTGCTGGTAAGCGGCTGCACGCAGACTGGCAATGCCGTGAAGGAGGATGTCATGAAGAATCCAATTGTCGTGTTCGAGACCAATATGGGCACGTTCAGGGCGGAGATATACAGGGACAATGTCCCTGCCACGGCGGACAATTTCATCTCCCTGGTGGACAAGGGGTTCTACAACGGCATCAGGTTCCACAGGGTGATAGACGGGTTCATGATACAGGGAGGGGACCCCAAGGGTGACGGCACCGGGGGGCCAGGCTACACGATAAAGGACGAGTTCCACCCTTCGCTGAAGCACAGCAAGGGCGGCATGCTTTCCATGGCCAATGCCGGCCCCAACACCGGCGGCAGCCAGTTCTTCATAACAGTGGCGCCGGCGCCATGGCTTGACGGGAAGCACTCAATCTTCGGGAATGTCATCCAGGGCTATGATGTTGTCGAGAAGATCAGCAAGGTCCCTACAGCCGCTGACAGGCCGCTGCAGGACGTCATCATGCAAAATGTTTATGTGGAGAAATAGAAGGGCGCTTCTGACGCCCCCGAAGGCGCCTGCATAAGGGATGGGAGGAAAATGATGGGGCAGAAAGACTCCAATGAACAAGACGCAGGTCATTACCAAGGCATTATCAAGGTTATAGCCGAGGAGATTGAGGGCCTCAAGGGTGAATTCCCCCAAATGAAAGAGTTCAAGGCGTCTGATCAGGCTGACCTCTCGGGGTTGACGGTTAGATATGGCTTTAGGACACACAAACCCGAACATCGTGGAGGATGGACATCAGGAGTCCCCAACCCAGACGAGGGCGGGATTTGGTTTCATATAGACCTTCATGCGCCAGATTCGATGGCTCAGATCCATAAGCAGCCGGTTATGCCGGACTTATGCATTGGGAAAATGAAACTCACGTTCCTCATTCTCGAGGGTGTTAAAACAAAGAAGGTCAGTGGAAGGATTTGGGGGATCTTGCAAAAACACGGTGCGGTGGAGTGCCCCTGACCATAGCATCTGGCAAAGTAATTTGAGACAGTCCTCAGATGGCGGGCAGAACTTAGGCTTAAATTACTTTTTCCTGTACTTCCTCCACTCCTTCGCATACTCAATCCTCTTCCTCGGCGCTGGATGGGTGTAGAGGAGGAATTCCACAAGCGGGTGCGGGGAATCATCCGACAGGGAGAGGTCGGCAAGACGCTTCTCCGTGGACACCTGCGCCTCAGGCCTGCTGGAGTGCCGGAGGGAAAATATGTCAGCCGCTATTTCGATTTTCCTGGAATATGCGTTGACAAGGGGCATTATGATTATTTCTATCACCTCAAATGCCAGCATGAAGAGGGGGAAATTTGCTATGTCTGCCATTCCTGTAATCCCAAAAAGCCCTATGGAGCCCAGGAGGACAAGGCTAATAATAAAGAAAGCTGGGAAGGTCCTTACCGCCTCTATTATTGTGAATTTAATATTGTCTTTATGGACATAATGGCCAACCTCATGGGAGACAACGGTCTCCACCTCCGCCGCCGTAAACTGGCTGATCAGGTTGTCAAAAAGTATTATCCTCTTTGTGTTGCCCAGTCCCGAGAAAAGTGCATTGGGCCTGCTTGATTTCTCGCTCTCCCTCATGACAAGGATATTCTTTACATCAGGGACGCCTGCCCTTTTGCACATCTCAATTAATCTCTTTTTTTGCTTGCGATCCCTGTATGGCTCAAGTTTATAGAATATCGGAAGAAGTATAACCGGGGATATGTAAGATATGAAAACCGCGAACAGCACAGTTGCTATGCTTGCAACAATCCACCAGTATGGCGTGGCAGCCAGGATGTAATACAGGAATGTTATCATTGCAAGGCCAAATGCGTAGCTCAGGCCAAGGCCCTTGAAGAAGTCCCTGGACCAGCCCTTGAGGGTCTGGTTCGACAGCCTGTATTTCCTGTCATAAACGTATGTTGAATAGAAATCAAGCGGGAATTCCACCAGCGTCAGCAGGATGAAGAATATTATCGCATATAATTGTATATACAGGAAGCCTCCAGACTCAAGCGAAAAATCCCTCAGGTATGCTGAAAAGCCTGTTGCAAGGATTATTGTGAAGAATATTATTGGCACCAGGAAATTACTGGCAACCCTGTTGATTATCTTCGCCCTGGTATAATGCCTCGCGACCCTCCTCTTCTCAGGGTCGAATTCGTACGGGTATTTTATCTTCTGCCGCTTCATATGTATCACATGGGCCAGGATATCTGTAATATAGGGAGGAAGGGGAGATTAATAAGAAGGGTGGCGGGCCTCGCCTTCCTGATAGCATCAATTGCGCTGCACCCCGCCGCCGGCCCGTTCATAATCATCCCCCTCTTCATCGGCTATGTCTGCCTCCTCGAGTCAAGGATGTCCTTCTGCGTCTATTACGCATACAGGGGAAAATATACCCTATCCGGTGAATACGACAGGAATCTGATACCAGCCGGCAGGGCCAGGGCAAGGGCGATCCTTACGTACGGCATAATACTCGCCCTGGCTACAAAGCTGCTACTCTCGCTTGCTTAGATACAATTACCAGTTTCAGAGCTCATCAAACCTGACTCGCCTGTACCAGCCTTCTAGCCCCAGTTCAGCTGCCCACAAATCTATGACTTTGCGGTCTCCTAGAAAACCTGGATGGCTATTTGAGTCGAGATGCCCGCGGAGGCACTGCGCGAGGCTCCAGAAGCGGCTCCCTCTAACAAAAGAAGGCACTGAATCTCCCGTCAGCGCTGAACACTCCGCGGCAAGGACGACATTCATCGCTGTACTTACTCCGTAAAGCCGCTCGGGAGATACTTTGGCTATCTGTGGATCAAAATAAGGTCCCATGTTGTGGAGCTGTTGCCGGAGGTAGTGTTTCTGTTTCTCCTGATGCTCCGGAAGGGATTCTGCGAGTTCCCGCTCCACCCGGATGTCTACTGGCGCATCGACGAGTTGGCGTGTCATGCCATCATAGATGAAGTGGCTGAGCTGGTCTAGCTCACCTGACATGAAGGAGGGTAATTTTTGGCGTAGTTCCTCATGATCTTCTCTCGGTAGCAGGCGGCCGGCCTCATGAATTTCCACAAGCCGCTCATCGGCAGGAACTTCCCACATCCGCAGGATTTTTCGCGATGCACTCACTAAGAGGTGGGGAACGAATGGACTAGATGCTTGAGTGTAGGCGAGTTCGTGGGCTGACTGGCCTCTGCGAGCCATCCGCAGCTCTGCGTCGTATCCTGGCCCCTTAATTTCGCTAACCTTCAGCACTAACGGATACCCAGTCCTGTCGAGTACCTGTGACATCATCTCGCGGGCATAGGGTGGAAGGCCCGCCATTCCCAAATGTCCGTGCATGTAAGTGGATTGAACTGGAAGACATAAAAACTTGCCCTAGATGCGCGCCGCTTCTGGTCATGAAGTCTTCACAAGCATATAAAACTTACATGGATAGTTAAAACACCATGGACGAAAACCAGAGGCTGGAGAGGATATGCAAAAGGCTGCTGGATGTCAATGCAATTGACTGGAAGGAGGACTATGGCAGGACTACCAGGCTTTATGCGGAGATTGGGGGCGTAAGGTTTTACCTTTCCTCAAGGACCGAGAAGGAAACTGATTTTCAGGACGGCGTGCTGGTGGGCGAAGGCGAAAGCTCAGAAGTTGTTAACCTTAGAATACCGACCGATGTGAAATATGTGACGATTGAGATAGTAGACACAACGACCAATACTACATTTGAATCATATGAGAGGAGGCACGACTTGCCTTTATCCCTTTATAGCACGGTAAGAGGGAGGATCGGGCAGCAATTGGCAGAAGAGCACAGGCTAAAGGAGCAGCGCTGTATTGCAGAGGGAAGGAATAAATTAGACAGGATTCTCGGCTTGCCTTATTGACCTCAAACATTCTAGAAAAAGACAAAAAGCAGCTCCCCCACTGCCATGGCAATGGTCAGCACCCACACCCTCCAGTCCCAGGAAAAGACCTTCTGGCCGTCCAGCGGGTAGACGGGTATGAGGTTGAAAACAGCCAGCCACGCGTTTATCGCAATCGCAGTGAACAGGATGCCGCCTGGATAAAGCATGAAGGCCCCAATGAGCGCCGCAGCCGACACGATGTTGAAAAGCGGCCCGGCAAGGCCTATCTTGCCGACATCGTTTGCCCTTGGTGTCCTCAAAAGCGAGGCGCCGAAGACCACGGCGCCTGGCGCGGCGAATATGAAGTTGCCTGATGTCACAATGGCCATCAGGAGCGCAATGCCAAGCCCAAAGGGCCACATCTGGAATTCCGCCCAGTAGCCGAACCTCCTCGCAATGAACTTGTGGGAAAGCTCATGCCCCATGAACGCTATGCCCAGGATCAGCAGGGAGGTGACAAGCAGCTCTGGCCTTGCCATGAATTCCGGATACGAGAATACAACAGCAAGCACTGCCAGCGAGAGCAGTATGTCCCTAAGCTCAATCCTTGAGAACAGCTTCCTGGCCATACCAATTAATGTGAACCCTGATTAAAATACGGGCACGAATAATATTTATGCCCTATCCCAGGCTGACGCTCATAATAATCTGCGCAACGCTGCTTGCCTACCTTATCCAGCTTGCTGTCCCCGGCTTCACCGAGGCCTTTTCCCTTACACCTGAGTCTGTCTTCCAGGGCCACCAATACCAGCTCTTCACCTACATGTTCCTCCACGACCCTTCAGGGCTCTTCCACATTGCGATAAACATGTTCGTGCTTTTAATCTTCAGCGGCAGGCTTGAGAAGGAGATAGGGTGGAAGTATTTCCTGTTCGTCTACCTGGCGTCAGGCATAGGCTCTGCGCTGCTGTACATGGCATTGTTGCCTGACCCGGATGCGCTCCTGCTGGGCGCCTCGGGCTCGGTCTTCGGCGTGATGGCGGCCTTCGCCGTCCTGAACCCCGCTGACTGGGTATTCATACCCCCCGGGATACCGCTGCCCGCCCTTGCGGCGATAATAATAATAGCCTTCCTGGAATTCTTCTCAGGCGCCCTGGGCCTGTCGCCAAACATAGCCAACTTCGGCCACCTTGGCGGGATAATAACCGGCCTGCTGTTCATATCGTGGTGGAAG
>JACQOB010000129.1 GCA_016202745.1 Candidatus Aenigmatarchaeota archaeon
CTATTATTCTTTCCTTTTCATTCTTTTTCCAGCGGGCAATAATCTCCGAAACAAGTTTTCCAATATCGTTATAAACCTTCTTGTACTCCTCGGGATTTTCCTTCTTGAAATTATCCATCTGCTTTATCATCGCGCTTGTGGACGCCTCCTCCTTGGTCCAGGCGATGGCAAGGCTGAAGCCTTCGGGTATATCCAGCTCCTCAACATGGAAGCCAGGCCATTCTGACTCTGCAATATTTTTTACATCCTCCTTTTTCTCCATCCTTTCTACAAGCCAAAGTGGGTCAAACCTTTTGTAGACAAAAACCCCTCCATAGGTGCTAGCAGCCACGTCAAATGCAGAGCCGACCTTCCCCTGCGCGAAATAGTGGGCCATTGCAGATAATTTGTATATGATATCTTTCGTATGCCTCTTTTCAATATCCATTCCGTGGAATGCCAGTATGGCTGCAACAGTCGCAACCACAGCAGCGGCCGAAGACCCGAATCCTATTTTTTTAGCTTCTCCTGTTTCCAGTTTTATCTGCGACATCTCGCCCCAGGACCTTATCCTGAAAGGCATGCATTTCTGGATATATTTTAATGCGGTTTCAATTGCCCCTTTGATGAAAATTAACCTGTTTTTTTCTTCATCTGCAATCTCATCCACATAATTCAGCCTGTCGCCGTCAAAAGAAGCCCTGACATTCCTGATGTTGAAATCATCCACTGTTATTGAGATGTACGGATTATAAGACAGGTGTTGCTGCTCCTCTATCTCTGCATAAACCCTCTTGTCCACGGCTGCAACAAGGCCTGGATTGCCCATCTCAAGTACGGCCCATTCGCCGGAAAGGAAAAGCTTCCCTGGCGCTGAAACTTTTATCATGCAAATTCTCTCCCCATCATATTCCTTACATGGCTTGTATCGTTTACGCATTTAACCTTAAATCCCTTCAGCCTCTCATCATGCTGCAGCAGCGTTATGCCGCAGTTCCCCTGGTTGAAAACGCCCATCTTGTTGAGAGGCATTCCAAGAAGATGCGCAATTATGGCCTTTATGACAGCCCCGTGGCACACCACTGCTATGTTCTCCCCGTGGTGCTTCCTGATTATCTCATTGAATGCTTTCACAGATCTCCCCTGCAGCCTTTGCAGCGGCTCCCCCTTCACGCCCGACAGGTCCCTCTCCCAGTAATAAGCCCTGAAGATGGCCGGGTGATCCCTCTCTATGTCCTTCCAGTATTTCCCCTCAAGCTTTCCATAATATCTTTCAATAAGGTTTTTGTTTACCAGGATTTTCTTTCTTGGGAATGCTATTTTTGCGGTCTGCAGCGATCTTCTCAAAGGGCTGGAATAGACAACATCTACCTTTTCACTTTTCATCCTTTCCTTCAGCCTTTCAGACTCCTTCACGCCTTTCCTGCTCAGGACGGGCGCGTCAAGCGCTCCTTGCACCCTTCTATGCTCATTCCAGTCGGATTCCCCGTGGCGTATAAGAAAGACCTTCATGTTGGGATGTATTGGATTGGGTATATTTATTCCACAGAATCAGAAGCCCAATTCCTCTGCCGCCCTGCCCAGGGCCTTGGCAAAGCCCTTCCTTTCAAGAAGCCTGACCTTCGGGTCTTTTGCAGCCATCTCCACATCCCAGGGGAAAACGTAGCCAGGCACGATAAACTGGTTCACGAAGCCGCCGGACCAGAGCTTCTCGATCCCCTCTGGGGCGTACCTGTCGTCCACCCTCCATGCCTGTTCCCTTGGTATGTCCTCCCTGCTCGTTATGTTTTCCATCTGGACAAGGGTGTCTGTGCTGACTTCCCTGCCTATGATCCTTTGCTGTGTGATAAGGCATTTGTTGGTTGGCTCTTCCGCCACCTCGTCGGGGTCAAGTTTTTGGACGCTGGAATAGAACTTGCAGAGATCCCATACGTCATCCCCGGGTTTTGTCGTCGCAAAATATGGAATAAAGCCTGAAACCAGCTCGCCATTCTGCCAGTACTGCGTCCTTATGAGATACCTTAACTCTGCAATGGAGTCTGGGAATGGCGACTGCGTGTCCAGCCACCCCCTGTAATCAGCCTGCTTCATCCTGTCCCTTTCGGCCTTGAAGGCGGCAGCAAAGCTTTTTGCTGGGTCTTTCCATACCTTATCCGACTCCTGGTACCCTTCCTTTATCTCACGGAAAGCCGCCAGGAAGGGGATATACAATCCTTCTTCTTTTGGATATGCCACTAACTCGTCTATGCGCTCAGGGTGCCTCTCAATGGCCTTCAGTACAACAAAATATTCCTCGGCGACCTTCACAAGCGGCCTAAGCTGCAGGAAAGCCCTCATCTCCCTGCTGTCCTTTACGGAAGGAAATTCCCCAGGCTCCACTATCCTTTTGAAAAGGCTTGCTTCACCCATCCCGTGCGCTGCATTGGAGGAGGTGAGCCCGCACTCACCGGCGCCATCGTTGATTATGCCCTCAAAGCTGCTTGCAAGGGCTATCCTGGACTTCGGGATGTAGATGCCGTCTGTCGTGTATGCCATGGGAATAATATTCCCTGAAAATATTTAAGCTTATCAGGATACAAGGGATTTCTTCATCACAAGAAGCATGTTGAGGTTTGTACCCGGGACAACCTGCTGCGGGTTGCTGGCCATGAAGCCCATATCCAGGACATCCTTATCTAAGCGAAGTATGAGGGAAATGGAAGAATTGTCAGGTAACCTTTATAAGACTGTCACACCCTCCACCGCCAGCTCAGTCTCCCAGGGTGTGTAGCCCAGGTCTTTTATTAGGTTTGCTAGCTTCTGCTTGTCCTCGTGCCAGCACAGCATTGTCCCTCCGCCTCCAGCGCCGCAGAGCTTTGCCGCGCCGCCAATGTTCCTGACCTCAGAAGCTATCTGTTCCATTTCCGGTATTGAGACGCCCAGTTCGGAAAGGTTTTTGTGCGTTTCATTTATTATCTCCTTCATTCGTGAATAATTCTTGTGCTTCAGAATCTCCCTCATTTCATGGGCCATTTTTCCGATATGCTTCACCCTTTGGTCCTTGAAATTCTCTTCCAGGTTCCTGACAAGGGAAACAAGCTCTCCTGTTGTCTTTTCTGGGGCCTTTGTGTAGACAAGGACGAAATTCTCAAGCTTATGGGAGATTTCTTTTTCCAATGGCTGGATTATGTTCTTGGGGCTGGCCTTCTGGAACCAGACAAGCCCGCCGAAGCAGCAGGCTGTATTATCGCCTCCGGAGGGCGTCCCGTGCTTCAGCTTTTCCAGTTCGTAAGCCAGATTGTTAACCTCTTCTTTGGATAGGGATTTTCCATGCGCCTCAGCTATTGCCTTCACCAAAGCAACTGATATGGAGGATGAGGAGCCCAGGCCAGACCCCATGGGCAGCTTTGAATCAACCTGAACCTTCACGCCTGAATCTATTCCCAGCCTGTCAAGGATTATTCCTATGCCGGCCTTCCTGAAATCATTGCCTTTCACAAAGGAGAAGATATGGGAAAAATCCTTCTTTTCAAACCCTTCCTTCCACAGTTCCTCTGCCTTCCTTCCTGCTTCCAGAATCTCCTCCACTGAAAAAGTGTCAAAATGCTCCGTATCAGTGAAATGATTAAAAGAAACCTCATCAGCCTTCTCAGCCTCCACAAAAGTCCTCATGTCCACTGCCGCAAGTATCGCAGGCTCGCCATAGACAACAGCATGCTCGCCTATCAGGTGGACCTTGCCGGGGACGCTAACCCTTACCATGCAGGCTCCTGTCAGGTATCAGATAATCCAGATCTTCGTTATTGAGCACGATTTCATGGGATTTCATATATGGCTCTTTTTCCGCCTCCGCTATCATATCCGCAAGTACCTGAACGCCACTCTTGAAGCGTTCGCGCAGGGCGGCAATGTCCCCAGCCCTGTAGAAACCAGGGGAATCCAGGAATTGTGTGTTATTATTGCACCTCATCCCTTTAGTATCGTCTATCTCAACATGCCTTATGAAAGCAATAAACGGGGGCTCATCTTTGCCGTAAATGAACATCCTCCCGTTGTTTTCAATTGCAGCCGCGCTTCTTCCATTCATTCTTATTACATGCCTGCCATACAGGCCACTGAAGGAGACTGGAAGTGCAGGCGGTTTTGCCTCAAGGCCTGAATATGTCCTTACAGCATCTATTGCTGCCAGGGTATTTTTGGGCCCATACTGGTTTAGCATATCTTTGGATTCCACTAAAGGCAGAAAAAGGAACGCATCTGAACCCATTGGCGACAGTGCCAGAAATTCCCTTTGATCTCCATGGCCCCTCGTGGCATAAGCAAACACCACCACCCTTTCCAGCGGCCTCTCCAGGTGGTAACCCTGCAATTCCTTCTGCAGCCTGCTTCGGAATGCGCCTGACATGATGCTCCCCTCAGAAAGATTCCTTGTAGTTATAGATTTAAATGCTTATTCACTACTGGAAAGTCCCGCTCTTACTAATGTGGTTGATGGGTACGTGTTTAGCTGGTTAGGCGGCTTATTGGCGATGCGTATCGGTTTTGGATTATGATGGTTTTCCTGTCAAAAAAAACTGAAACCGCTACGCTGCGACATACAGGGCATTTTTGAGCTAAACACGTACGTTGATGAAAACTTCATAATGTATTCTTGTGATAGCGATTTCTGCCACCAATAATTAGACTCTGTTTCTTGCCAAAGCAGGGATTTTATCAGCCGTGGGGTAGAAGAGCGGAAAGTCTCACTCCTCCAGCAACCCTTTCCTCTTTATCGCGCTGGGGCTTCCGCCTGCGTGCCAGGAGAGGCGGGGCCTTATCTGGATGGCGAAAAGCCGCTCTGAGTTGTCGTCAAGCACGATGGCGGCGCCCTTCTGCCTGGGCATGTTGTTGATCAGCTCCTCGATGTCCTCAAGCACGTAATTCTGCATTATGGCCCTCAGGGCGTCCAGGTCTGCCCTTGCGGTAAGCCTGTTGGAAATGACCAGGTCAGCCTGCGCCAGGGCATCCTCGTGCAGCTTGTTGGGCCTCTGTGTAATCAGCAGGAGCGATATGCCAGGCTCCCTTCCCTGCTTCACGATTGTCAGCAGCGGCTCCGTGGAAGGCGTCATGCCCTCTGCCGGCAGGAACTGGTGGGCCTCGTCAACCATCAGCCACACCATTGGTGCCTTCTGCCTCTTCTCGCCAGTAATTGTCTCCATCTCCTCTATCTTCCTCGATATCACCCTCTCCTGGTAGACCTTCCTGCAGATAAGGCCCACAATCAGGTTCCTCACCGACCAGCCGGATGAAACGCTGGCGTAATGCGAAGTGTCAACTACTGAAATTACGCCGGGCTGCATCAGCTTTGCTATGGGCGTGCCCTTCTTCTCGAAGAGCCCCCACTCCATAGCGGCGGAGAACCTGCCTGCCACGGCGTCCTTGACCTGCTGCTCAGTCCTCTTGTCATCATCTATAGCCTTCATTATCTCCTCTATCCCGTAAGCGTCGCCATGCGCCTTCCTCGCGGCCTTGACGGCCCTGTCTATCGCTATCCCGTGGGGCTCGATCTGCGAGAAGCCGAAGGTGATGCACCAGTCTGCCGCTGTCAGCTCGCCGCAAGGCAGGCTCAGGGTGTTGTCATACTCAAGCCCGGCCTTCTCGTATTCCTCCACATAGCCCTTGGGCACGAAGAACTGCACCTCAAGCCCCTGCGGCTTCAGGCCCCACTCCCTGAGAAGGTCCCTGTCCTTCTCGTTCGGCCTCCTCATCGACCAGTATATCCCCATTGTGTCAACCATTATGACAGAAAGGTTCTGCCTTATGTCTTCAGGGAGTTTTGTTATTTCTTCAGCAAATATGCCCGCTGTGTATGACTTGCCGCAACCGCGCTTTCCTACTACAAGAATAATATGCGGCCTGGCAACATCCACATATATGCTTGTGGTCAGGTGGGCCTCCTCGCCTTTACCGACTATGTGCTTGCCTATGAAGGCTGTCCCCTTGTCGCCATAAGCCTGCAGGTCTTCGCGGTCCCTTCCTACCACTATTTTCTCGCTCATCCAGTTTATATATTGTCTCGGGTAAATATAACACAAGTGAGGTGCGAAAATGGGCGTTCTCGAAGAAGTGCTGAAGAACAAGGAGGAGATAATTGTCAAGCTTATAGAGCTGGTGGAGGGCAAGACTGCCAGGGCAAAGATAAACCTGAACGGCGTGACCTTCAAGGTC
>JACQOB010000135.1 GCA_016202745.1 Candidatus Aenigmatarchaeota archaeon
CTATAACATCAGCCTGAAGATTTTTCTGGTTTATTTCGTACATAAGTTCCCTGCATTTCCCGCAGGGAGGCATAACCGCTCCCTCGTCTGATACTGCGGCAATCTTTTTTATCTGATAATCGCGGTTTGTTAACATGGCGGCGATAGCGCCGTATTCAGCGCAAAAACCAACGCCACAACAAGCATGGACGCTTGTCCCTTTGTATATCCTGCCTCTGGAAGAAATCAGTGCACATCCAACGCCGCCAATCCTGACATCTTTGTCCACTTCCTTAAGGTTTGCTGCCTTTCTTGCAGTTCTTATCAATTTTTCATTGGTTATTGCTGACATAATAAAATGGTGACATAGGTGTTTATTAACCCATCCATGTGTTTTTATTTCTTCCCGCACCATTCATAACCTATGAAAGCCTACATAGCCACGAATTTCATGGGCGCGTTTGCATTTGACGCTGACGGCAAGCTTGCCGGTCATGTGCTGTTCAGGAAGGATCCCGAAGCCATAGCTGAAGCCCTGGAAAAATCGAAATCAGGAATCATACAGGAAGAGGATAGTCTGGTTGAAAAGCTGAAGGAATCCGGATATGATGAGTTTGTTCTCGACAGGGATGTCACAATCAGCGGCGCTAAAGTTTCAAAAGACGCAGAGAATAAGGGCAACAAGTTTTTACAGTCAGGCTTCAGGAAGCTGGCGCTTGAACTGAAATGGGTCTCATCCAACCAGGAACTGAATGAGATCATAAACAGGGTCAATACCCTCCAGACAAAGGGCAAGCTCAGGGAGACCAGGAAGGACAGGATACTGATCAATGCGATCACGACGCTTGATGAGATGGACAAGTCAATAAACGTGTTCTCCGAGAAGCTGAGGGAGTGGTTTGGCCTTTACTGCCCGGAGGCCGAGAGGGCTGTCCAGTCGCATGAGAAGCTGGCCGAGATGGTTGCAAAGGACCCCAGGATGGAGAAGGCGGCCTCAGCCGGCATGGGCTTTTCGGACAACGACCTTGCGGCCATGCAGCACTTCTCAAAATCCCTCGCCGCAATGTTCGAGGCAAAGCGCCAGCTTACGGGATACATTGAAGCCTTGTCGTCTGAAACAATACCCAACATGTCTGCCGTGGGAGGGGAACTGCTGGCCTCCAGGCTGGTCGCGCTTGCTGGCGGCCTCGAGAAAATGTCAAGGATGCCGTCCTCCACTGTGCAGCTGCTTGGAGCGGAAAAGGCACTCTTCAGGCACCTTAAGGGCGGTGGGAAGGCCCCCAAGTTCGGCATACTGTTCGGCCACCCCCACATACAGAACGCGCCCAAGGAGCTCAAGGGCAAGGTCGCAAGGCTGATAGCGGCCAAGCTCTCCATCGCCTCAAGGGTCGACTATTTCAGCAAGGACAACCGCGGGGAAAAGATGAGGAAGGAGCTGGACGAGGAAGTGAAAAGCGTACTTGGAAGAGCATAGTATAATAAATCTTTCTACCAATAGTATACCATGACTGGTGTAACATACCTTTCAGATGAAAACTTTAACAGCTTAAAACAAGAAGGTAAGCTGGAAGGCCCGATAGCGTCGGGGCATATAAGAATAAACGAAGGGTTTTTTGACATGCATGACATACCATTCTTGTCAAAGCGTTTTAGCCGTGAAAAAAGACTTGAAAGGGCTGTCAAAAACGAGGCAAATAAAGCGGGCTGTAATGCAGTCTACTTATATGAGGATATTGTGCCGACATTAGGATCTTGTGTGTATGCAGGTTATCTATATTTTGGCACTTATGCAATTTTTTACAGGATTAGAGATTAGCTAATTCGAATGATGCGGAAGTGAAGAAAATCGCAGGAGAATTACATGCAAATATTGATTTTCGGGGACAGCATAACCTATGGTGCATGGGATGAGAAAGGCGGCTGGGCCAGCAGGCTGAGGGCTTTTACAGACAAGAAACACAACTTCGGCCAAACATCCCCGCTTGTCTACAACCTTGGGGTTGACGGCGACACGACAGAAGGGCTGCTGAAAAGGCTCGATTCTGAAGCCAGGCCGCGGATGTGGCCAGATTCAGAGACAATAATAATTTTCGACATAGGATCAAATGATTCGCTTTTTGTCCACAGCACGAAAAGGAACATGGTAAGCAAGGAAAAGCTGGAGGAAAATACAAGAAAACTTATTGGCCTTGCCAGGAAGATCACACCCAAGGTCGTGTTCCTGGGAATGATACCAATAGACGAGGCGCGGACAGTCCCGCTTTCGTGGGACAAGAACCTTTCCTACAAGATGGAATACATCAAGGCATACAAGGAATGCATAAAATCCGTGTGCAGGAAAAGAAGAACAGGGTTCATTGATCTCTTTGAGGAATGGATGCGGCTGGATTACAAGAAGATGCTGAAAGACGGCATCCACCCGGATTCCAGGGGTCATGAGCTGATATTCAATTCTGTTAAAGAATTCCTCCTGGAAAACAAGTGGATCTAGCCCCTCACCCTGTACCTCAGCATGCCCGCTATGCCGCCCAGTTCCTTCAGCTGCTCGCCCTTTGGCGTGTGGACCGAGATGAACTCAACCTTCGTGCTGAGACCGTTTGCCAGCCTGATTATCTCATCCTTGAGCATGTGCTCCTCTTCCAATTTCATGGTATTCCCACACCTATCGCACTTATGTTCAAGTTTCCCTTCCCGTATTATCTTTTCTTCTTTGTGGCCACAGGAGCATGAGTATATTATCCTGGTATAATCGAATTTTTCCGACAGCAGGACTATCTCAAGGTTGCCTGTCTGCAGCGCGTGCAGCACCTCGGCAACGCCGTATATTGCCATGCCGGAGTCCTTTGCGAACTCCTCGAAGAACCTGTCCAGTATCTTCTTCTCACGCATCACCGCCGCCTCCTTGAGGATGTCCTCTGACTTGTCAACCATCTCCTTGAGGCCATAAGCGCCCGTGTAGGACGTGTTCACGACGCCAAGCAGCTTTTTCTTTAGCATGTAATGCAGGAACTCGCCATCTGCAAACCCCTCCTTTATCGGGCCTGGCCCGCCTATTATGATGCCCTTCAGGTCCTTCAGCTCGCTGAATTTCTGCGTTGCAATGTCCCCCACCTGCTTCAGGAAATCGTTAAGCAGGCCTTCTCGGATTCGCTGGTAACGTGCCTGCGAGTTGTGCACAATGATGCCATTTGCCATGAAATTCCCATACACAGGCACTTCCAGGTCATAGAATTTTCCTGTTGCATTTATTCTCTCTATTGATTTGATCCTTGCAGAGATAAGCCCAGATTCTGTTATGCGCTTCAGGAGCGGCAGCACTCCCCTGGCATTGCCATGTCCAGCCTTCTTTTCAATTATTGGAATGATATTTCTGCAAAATACAGGGTAGCTCATTCCTTTCTTGTCGAAGAAGAAATCCTGCACTTTAGGGAAATCATTTGTTGTCATTCCGATTCTGCGTATTAGCGAAAGAATAAAGCTGCCTGCTACAGGCACCTGGTCGGTGTATGACAAATTCCTTGTTTCTCCCATAATGTCATGCAGTATTCTGAATTTCTTTTCAGAGAGGAGTGGGATTTCAGAGCTGAATCTGGACATTGATTTGCCGTCAGTTATCACCAGGGCATACCTGTAGCCTTTTGCAAAGCTGTTCTTCTTCTCAACCCTCTTGACAGATGACATGATGCCAAAACGCAGGAGAAGCATCTGCAATCTCCTTATAATATGCTCTTCTGTCATTGTAATTCCAAGGGATTTGTTGCTTCTTACAACATAACCTTCTGCATCCCATAAACCGGATATATAGGAAGCCAGAACACTGTTTGGTGACATGAAAATGGCATCAGGTATTTCCCTAGGGCTGGCCCTGAACACATTGCCAAACGTGCTTTTTAACAGGCTGACAATCTCCTTCGAGTGTATTCTTAACTCCGAATAGTTTCTTCCTGCTCTTGCCTTAACATGGTTCTTTATGCCGAACAGGGATTCTGCAATCTTACCATAATTCTCCAAGAGATTCTCATCGCTGTCATTCAGCGTTATCCTGTTGTCCTCTACGCTCCCATCGCCTGTGAAATACCCCAAGAATCTTGCAAAGTCTTTGGTCACGGCTGTGGGGAATTTTACAGCATCCTTGTGTGTTATATCGGCTGTTTTTTTGCCTAAACCGTAAAGGTGCAAAAGGCGCATTAAGTTTTCTTCTGCGAAATCCCTTTCTCCAAGCTCAAATTTGGATATCATTGTCTGTGACACGCCGAGCTTTCTTGCCACCGATTTCTGCGAAAGGCCAAGTTCTGCCCTCCTTCTAACCAATAATCCCCTTCCTTCCTGCGTAACTTTTAATGAATAAGGCACATCAGCGTTTATCGGCTGTGTGCTGGTATCCACATCCATCTTTTTCAGCGCAAGCAGCCTGTCCCCGGCACGAAGCTCTTCGGCTGATTTTTCCGCGAATCCTGCCTTATCCGGCACAAAGAACTTGTGCTCAGGGGTTACTGTGATTTCAATAGTAGGGGCTTTTGTCCTTATCCTGTATGCGGCCTGTGCCTGTCTGGCAAAATAATGATTGTGTTTTCCTATGACAGGATTAAGCTTGCCAAAATCATAGCAGATAAATCTGTCCTCCTTCAAGTCCTTTATTTTTACAATCCTGCCATCAGAGAGCTGGATCAGCGCATCCTCATGAACGCACCATCCACCTTTGCTGGTTTTTCCAGGGACAATTGAATCCATCTCCTTCAGCATGTCAATCCTCTTGCCGACCAGCAGCCCGATGGCGGCATCCGACTTGTCCACCAGTATCAGCCCGTAGACCTCCTTTTCCCTTGTCATGTCCTTCAGGGGGTCAAGAATGAAAGTCTGGTCGCACCTGTAAAGCCTGACCTTCACGGGTTCCGGAGGCTCTATCGCCCATATCTCTATGTCCACGTTACCCTCGGTCTCAGAAACGTTGCCGCAGAATATGGCCAGGCCGTTGTCAGGCGTCTCCTTGTAGAACCTGAGATGCTGCAGTATCTTTTCCAGCGCGGCAAGGACGTTCTTCCTTACGGCCTTGCTCTTTATGTTCACAGCCGTGGACTGCTCCGACCTCACCTGCTCCACGACCTTGGCCAGGTTCACCCCCGCAGGTATGTAGACCGTCACAAGCTCGGTGTGCCTGCCGCGGATCTTCTCCAGTTCGCCTATTATCGCCTCTATTTCCTTGGAATCGTTAGCCATAACACCCTATTTATATTGAGTTGGAGTAATAATAAGCAGGGACGTATAAATGCTTGCTTGTGGTTTTGATGGAAAGGGTGAAATCAGGCATACCGGGACTTGATGAACTGACAGGCGGCGGATTACCCAGAAACCACCTTATCCTGGTGACGGGAACTAGCGGGACGGGCAAGACAGTATTCGGGACGCAGTTCGTCTATACCGGCGTGAAAAGGTTCAGGGAGAACAGCGTCTACCTTTCGTTTGAGGAGCCCGCCGAGACCATAGCCGAGAATGCCAAGGGATTCGGGTGGGATTTCAAGGAGCTTGAGAGGCAGGGCAAGTTCACGTTCATAAAATACGACCCATACCACATCGAGGACGTGTTCGACATCCTTGAGTCAGAAATAAGGAACATAAAGGCCACCAGGGTTGTCGTCGATTCCATATCCGCCCTCGGCCTGCACGTAAGGGACGACGCGGAACTGAGGAGGATGATCTTCAACCTGTCGCTTGCCCTGAGGAAGCTGAGCTGCACATCTATAATTATATCAGAGATAGTGCCCGGCACGCGGGGCCTCTCCAGGTACGGCGTGGAGGAATTCGTCGCAGATGGCGTCATTGTCCTTTATTACGAGCGGATTGAGACATCATTCGCAAGGACGCTGCATGTGTGGAAGATGAGGGGGTCAAAGCACTCGGAGAAGCTGCACCCTTACAAGATCGACACCAGCGGCATAACGGTCTACCCCGAGGAAGAGGCTTTCATGAAGGAGAGGTAGCGGCATCCGGCGCTTTAAATCCACCTTTTTACAATAATTAATCATGTTCGGCCTCAGGGGTGCGTTGAGGAAAGGCAAGCAGGGAGTGCCAAAAGAGCCAAAACCGGAAAAGATGAAAGGCCCCCGTAGCTATCCCATAGTTTTCCTGAAGGAGCCCCAGAAATTCACCGCATTGCCGCACGCGGAAAACATATCCAAGACTGACGTGCGGTATCCGATTCTTGAGCCCTTTGTCTATGCCCACGTGAAGTGGGATGACAAGGAGAAGAAGCTTGTATACCGCGTGCTCGAGCCCAAGCTACTCCCCGGCGATGAGGATATAATGAAGAAATTGGAGGAGGACCTTATAGAGCTCATTGACGTGAAACTGACCCTGATAAAGGACCGCTTCAAGGCGATGGAATATTTGCACGGGCGGGTGCAGCAGATACTGAATGAAAACGGCATCGCCCTCCCTGAGGATCAGTACACAAGATTGATGTATTTTATCGTGAGGGATTTCATAGGCCTCAACGAAATAGAGCCGCTGCTTCATGACCCCTATATAGAGGACATAGGCTGCACAGGGCTGTATACAGCCGTCTATATAGTCCACAGGAGGTATGGCTCAATTGAGACGAACATAATCTACAACGACCCTGATTACCTCTCCAATTTTGTGGTGAAGATGGCCGAGAGGTGCGGCCGGTACATATCCTATGCCACGCCCCTGCTGGACGGAAGCCTGCCCGACGGGTCAAGGGTGCAGGCCTCCCTTGCGAAGGACGTCACGACAAAGGGCCCGACATTCTCCATAAGAAGGTTCAGGAAGAACCCCTACTCCCCGCTGGATGTGGTCAACCTCAAGACGGCCAACATAGACATGATGGCGTACCTGTGGGTCCTCATGCAGTACAAGACATCTGTCCTTATATGCGGCGGCGTGTCCACTGGCAAATGCATAGGGCCTGATGATTATATCCAGCTTGGAGACGGGGAAATAGTATCCGCAGAAGAGCTGCACAGCAGGGTTATCAGAACAAAAAGGCCATGTAGCTTATTCACCATCTCAAACAATCCGCTGAAAATTGAAGCAACACCCGTGAACACATTCTGGAGACAGGAGTCTGAAAGGTTGTTCTCCGTGAAAACGCAAAGGGGCATAAGCGTTTCTGTCACCACTGAGCACCCATTTCTGTGCATGAAAGACGGTGAATTAAGAATGGTAAAGGCTGCTGAGCTGAAAGAGGGGGACTTCGTTGCTTCTGCAAGGTACATCCCCGTGAGGGGCAAAAAGCAGCCAATAAACATGCTCGAGTATGACACTAGACTATACGCAAGAGGATGCCACAATCTTGTAAGGAAAATGGTTAAGAAGTCAGGCCGCAGCAGATCCGACTTAATAAATGAGTTGGGCGTAAATAAATACACATTTGATGAGTGGTTCAGGCATAACTCAATGCCACTTGTAAAGCTTGCGCAGCTTGCCAGACTGGTAGGAGTGGACCCATATCATGTAGCAAGACAGGTGGACATACTGGCGGCAAAGACAAGCAAAAAAAACGTAAAAAACATCACTCAAAGCTCCCTGGAACTGGCAATGATAGCCGGTTACGTAATAGGCGATGGCAACATAGACAAAAACTGTGTTAATTTCCACAATTCCAGCAGGAAGCTTAGGCGGCATTTTGGCAGACTGGTGGAAAGCACGTTCGGAATAAAAACATATACAATGTATCCTTCCCGGAGAACACCAAGGGAACAGATATTCTCTGGCGTTGTTGCAGAAATATTTGGCAAGGCATTCTCCATACCAAGCAGGCAGAAATCAAGAAGCGTAGCTATCCCATCCATTATAATGAAATCTACACTGAAAGAAGTATCAGGCTTCATATCCGCATTATACGACTGCGATTCTTACGTGTCCAGGAGGGAATGTGCAATAGAATTCTCCACGGCATCCGAGAAGATGGCAAGGCAGTTGCCGTACCTTTTGCAAAGGTTTGGGATATGCCCCAGGACAAGAGTGAAATTGGTGAGAGGCGAGAAATATTATAGGGTGAACATATATGGGATTAACGACCTCAAACTCTTTAAGGAAAAAATCGGCTACACGCATGAGGACAAAAAGATTGCCCTGGATCGCATAATAAGAAAGACAGCTCATTACATTACCAATGTGGATCTGCTGCCTGTAAACCCGGTCATAGCGGGCCTGTGCAGGCAGTATTGCATTAGCAATTCCGCGCTTGCCAGGCACGCAGGCCTTAAAAGGGAAAGCATAAGGGACATAATAAAGGGAAATGTAAGACCGCAGAGGCCGACTGTCAAGAAGATAGCGAGGGGCCTAAAACGCCTGGGAATCTCTGACAGCCGCGTGAAATACCTTGGGCATCTTTCGGAATCAGATATATTCTGGGACAGGGTAGCATCGATAAAGGAGATGAGCAACGAAAAAAGACTAGTTTATGACGTCACTGTTGACGGCACGCATAATTTTGTTGCTGGTAATTTCGGCGGGCTTATAGTCTCCAATACAACGTTCCTGAACACTCTCAGCATGTTCATCCCCCCGGAGGAAAAGATAATATCAATTGAAGACACAAGGGAGATCAACCTGCCCCATGAGAACTGGATCCCCGCAGTCTCCAGGACGGGCTTCGGCGTGCCTGAGGCCAGCGGCAAGAGATACGGCGAGATAGACCTTTTTGACCTGCTCAAGGAGTCATTCAGGCAGAACCCCGATTACGTCATAGTGGGCGAGATAAGGGGCAAGGAGGCATATGTGATGTTCCAGGGCATGGCATCCGGCCATGCGAGCATAGGCACCATACACGCGGGATCCGTGGATGATGTCGTCAAGAGGCTTGTGACGCCGCCAATAGAGCTTTCGCCCTCGCTCATAGAATCGCTGGACGTGATAGTAGTCATGACGCATTCCAGGGAGAGGGGCCAGTCGGCCAGGCGGGTTAAGGAGATAGCCGAGGTGCAGTCAGTTGATGCCAGGACCGGCGTGCCCCACATAAACAAGGTGTTCGTATGGATGCCGTCCGTTGACGAGTTCAAGGAAACCGTTTCTGAATCAGAGGTCCTGAGGAGGATCTCCTTCAAGGAGGGCATATCCTACAATACCCTTCTCGAGGAGGTAAAGAAGAGAAGGCATACCCTTGAATGGCTGGAAAGGCATAAGGTATTCGCCTATGATGAATTCTCTAAGCTGATAAACCTCTACTACAAGGACCAGGGAACGATAATGCACTGGGTGGACAATGACCTGCCGCCATATTCCACAAAATCAGAGAAATATGTGGAGGATGTCTGGAAGAAGACAAAGAGAAAGATAGTGATACCGGACAAGGTGAAGGCCTATATTATCGAAAAACCGGAGCCAGCAGAGCCGCCCGGCGAGCCCCCAAAGCCGCCGCAGGCAGATGAGTCAGTCCGGTACACCCCGCCCAAAGACCCTTCCACCTACGGCATCACGAAGCGGGCCGGAAGGAAGTCGCCGGAGGAAATGCTCGAAGCCGTGGTGAAGAAAACCGGGCCAAATGCTGCTGAACAGAAGGAAAATGAGAAAAAGCCTGCGCACGGCCGGAAGGCAGCCTCAAAAGCTGGCGCGGCCAAGAAAGTGAAGGCAGGGCCTGCCAAGGCTAAGCCTCCGCCTGCAAAGAAAAAGGCAGCCGCCAGGAAGAGATGAAACCTACACGCCCGGATGAGTCGTTTCAAGGAATGCGAGGAATGATATGTTCACTATGGGGATGAATACAAAGGTCATGACCAGCATAAGGTCCCGCACGCCAAGCCCCCCTATGTCGCCGCCTATGATCCCGATTATCCCCAGTATGGCCAGCATGATGAGCGGCGCCGCTATCAGCAGAGCCGTATAGATGTCCGCGTAAGTTGCCAGCGTCTGCATGTACCGCTCCCTCTTCACCCTGTAGTCAAAAAGCGATTTGTCTGTCATTTGCTCCAGGAAATCCTCAAGGTTCCCGCCCTCCGCTATAGTTGTGTGAATCCCGTCGAGAAGCTGTTTGAAGCTCTCGGAAGGCGTCCTTGACGCGGCGTCCTTAATAGAATTGAGGGAGGACATTCCGAATGTTTTTATGTTCCTGACAATTATCCCGGCCTGCCTGGAGATCTCCCCGTACTCCCTGAAGTTTGCGAGGAGCTCGAACATGAACTCCGGCGGAATGCCGGAGGACACTATGGCATTCATGTGCGCCAGGGCAAAAGGCAGGTTGTTGTCAATAGACTTCCTCATGCCCTTTGCCTTCTGTATCGGATATGTGTAGAAGGCTGCAAACACCATGCACGCGGTTATTACTGGCACGAGCATTACAAGATAGATGAACACGGAAAGTTCGAGCGCGAACGCCAGCTGCAGCGCGATGACGGCGGCCAGCGAGGCCACAAACGAGAGCAGGACAGACATCAGCAGCATTGAAACCCATGCCCTGAGCAGGACATGCATGTTCGCCTGCTTCAGCTGCGGCCGGAGGGCCTCGAAGTGGGAGACCAGCCTGTCAGCCTTGCCGCCGAACAGCCCAAGGGCGGCGGATTTGTAGCTCATGTGTTATTATTGTCACCCCTGGAATAAAATATCACCGGCGCCAAGAACGGAAGATACGCTTATTACAATGCCGGGGCGCCTAGTTCTTCTTCCTGACTATGTTCCTGTGCCTCGCGCATGCGGGGCAGGCATACATCTTCTCATGGGTAAGCGACATGGCGAACCTGCCCTGTGCGCCCAGCTCCTTCCTGATCACCGGGTCCGTAATCCTGAATCCCCTGACAGTCGGGAACGTCTTGTAGCGCGGGACCTTCCTGCCGCAGAATCCGCAGTTTACCATTGACTCGCTGCCGCGCGACTTCGTGTGGTGCCAACCTCTTTTGTAATATTGCCGCCCCATACAAACCAACTTGCTGACTACGGTCTAAGATATATATACGGTACCGCCTTATTAACGGCACATCAATGACATCCCGGCTAAACCTTGCGGTCTTTGTGTATGGCCCTAAGCTGCTTTGACTTGCATTTGCGGCAGTTGATTTTCCTCGCCTTGACCTTGGCCGGGCTGGCCTTGACCCTTCCGCCGCACTTCATGCATATGAATACCCTGCTGAACAGCCTCGCTTCGGCCTCAGGGAATTTCTGCTTTGGCATACCATCCAACCTGTGAACCCATGCAATGCTTTTCTGCCGCTTTGCATGCCGCCAGTTCGCTTGTAATATAAATGCAGTTCCTTTTTAAATAGATATGGACGGCTTCATTCTCGTGGACAAGCCAAAAGGCATCACCAGCGGCGAGTGCGCAAGGATGGCTGCAAACACCCTAAACGCGGGCAAGGCCGGCCATGCGGGAAGCCTGGACGGGAACGCCTCCGGCATGCTGCTGGTTGCGCTGGGTGCCGCCAGGAAGTCCATTGGCAGCTTCATGCGCCTCAGAAAAGAATACCGCGGCACCCTCAGGCTGCATGGTGATGCGGACAGGGAAGCCATAACAGCCGCTTTCAGGAAATCCACCGGAAGGATAGTTCAGACTCCGCCGAGGAAGTCAAGGGTTGCGCGCAAGCCGAGGGAGAGGGAGGTCTATTCCCTGGAAATAATCCGGATGAGGGGAAGGGACGTTGAGTTCGCAGTCTCCTGCGAGGCCGGCACATACATAAGGAAGCTTGCCAGCGACATAGGCGCCGAGATAGGGTGCGGCGGCCACCTGGCCGAGCTCAGGAGGACAAGGATAGGCCCGTTCACCGAAAAGGATTCCGTGAGCCTCGAGAACCTGAGCGGGAAATATCTCATATCCGCAAAGGAAGCCATAAACAGATTAAAATAGCGTTAACAACTAATTCTAATCCTCGCAGAGATGGCGGAATGGCTACAAGCTGGCGGCTTGCGCGGCGTGCGCATAGCCGCCCTTGCCAGAGACGCAGCCGCCTGCAGAGCGGCGTAACGGGGTTCGACTTGGATGCCTGCTGAGTAAATTGCTGCCTGGTCAAATATAACCAAGCAGACATGCGGAACAGCCGGATCGGCGAATATCCCCGTCTCTGCTTATCAGGCCAGAATCAGCCTCAGGCCCACTATAGCCGCCACATAAGCTATTATGCCCAGCATGAAATACGCTGGCTGGCCTCCCTTCTCTTTCTGTATCGAATCCATCACCACTATGTAAAGCAGGCTTCCTGCTATGAACCCGATAAGCATGTCAAAGACAAGCACCTCCACTTTGACGAAGAGTGTAATGGCCGTGCCGAGAAGGGTGGACACCGAAAGCAGGGCTTTCACAGGGCCACTTTCCCTGACTTGCCCGTCTATCTCCTTCATTGAAATGGTGCTCGTCACTGAGTAAAGCATGATGGGGATGAAGAAGAGGAAGCCCTTTATTGCGCTTGACCCTGTCAGGTCAACTATGATTATGCCGATGGCAAGGTGGTAAAGGAAGAAGGCCGCCGAATGCACCCTCTTGAGCTCCTTCCTGATCTCGGACCTTTTCATGGAGCGTCTCTCGATATATTTCTCAATGAAATGGAACATTGAAAATCCAATCAGGACGAACAGCAGGGACATGTCAACTACAAGCCTGGAATCCCCATAGAATTGCGGGAACAGGTCCAGGAAAAGGTATGTGAGGAGTATGCCGGACGTGAATGAGATGAGCTTCATCTTTTCCTTGAATTTCGAGAAATCTATGCGGTCGCTGAAAAAATGCGCTATCCCAAGCAGTATGCCGAACCCTATGGCAAGCAGGACCATGGTTAATATTTAATGCCCGCGTCCAGATAAATTGCTCTTCTCGTTTGCTCGCATCTCCTACAGCAGCCTGGACACTATCCATATGAAAATGAGGATCAGGATGCCTCCGAGCATCATGGCTATGGCAGGGGAGAACTGCACGGTGCATTCGTCGGTGAATGTGTTGCAGTTGTCATCGGCGTCATTGAAGCATATCTCAACTCCTGGCTCAACCCCGCCGCTGCAGCCGCCAAAGCTGCCATTGATGCAGGCGCTTGTGCCTGGCGTGCATATGCCCACATCGCTGCCGCACGGCCTCGTATCCCCGTCATTGCACAGCGGCTGTGCAACAGCCAGGGGCAGGAAAGCGAGGGTGAACGCAATCAGCATCGGCACCTGAAGTTTCATGATATAGTTTTATAAGCCGAACTAATAAAATGAGTTTCATGAAGGCGCCTGACGAGCTTGTGAAGCTCGCAATACGAGAAACCCTTGCCAGGCAGAAAATACATTCCCAAAAGGAACTGGCGGGTGTCGTGAGGAGGATGTTAAGGAAGGGCAACAGCGAATACAGCGTCTCGGAAAAGCGCGTCAGAAGGCTTGCGCTGCTTGTATCCGGCGTCAGCCTTTCAGTGAAGTCCAGAAAGGGCAGGATGCCCAGTGCGTGCCCCGTCTGCTCGGGCGAGCTAAGGAAGGTCTATACGCACACGCTCCACGGCGGCAGGATAATATCAGAGCTTGCATGCAAGGCGTGCAGCTACAGGGGCAGCGGGAACAGGTGGGTCCCAAGAAATTATGAATTCAGCTTAAGATAGCCGCGATCACTTCTTCAGAATTGTAACCACACCGCCAGCCAGGCCTATAATTGTCCCGATAACGAAGGATCCCATGCTGGCAAAGCTCACTACGGCAAGGACAATGACCATAACGCCGAAAACCGTCTCCTTCCCTGGCTTCTTATGGATGAAGAGCGCTGCAAGCAGCATTGCGGCTCCCAGTATTATGTTGGTCATGGCAAGAATAAGGTTCTCAATGCCCATGTCAAAAAGCATTCCAAGCCTGGGCATTATGTCCAGGTTGCCGGTGGCAAGGACAATCGCCATGTTGGCCAGCAGGAAAAGCCCCGCTATGAACGAGATAATGAATCCAAACTTAAGCTTCCTGCCCGGCTGGGGGCCTTGTGGCTGGGGAGCGGGCTGTGCGTTTGGGGGGCCCTGTGGGCGGAAGGGCTGCGGCCGCTGAACTCTGGCGGGCTGCGGCCTTGGAGGCTGGGGCCTGGCGGGGCCTCCCTGCGCATATCCCATGACTTCTGAGACCTCGGCTGTCGTATAGCCCGAATCCAGCAGGGCGTATTCTATCTCCTCCTTTGAGAATCCCGCCTTGATCTGCTCGCGGACATACCTGACTACCTCAGAATTAACCATACTATTATTTTGCCGGCCTTCTTATATATTTGGAAAACTGTTACAGTGATTTCAGCGCGCCGGCGTGCTCCTTCAGGAACTTACCAAGCCCGATGGCAAGCCACGGGCAATAGATTTCCGGCCTGGCCTTCAGGTCCCTTTGCAGTTCATCAATGTCAACGAACCTGTAATCCGATACTTCCTCCCTGTTCGGCCTGATTTCATCCCTGACCTTCCCGACAAGGAAGGCGCATATCTCGTGCTCGCCGCCTATGTCCTTGTACGGGACCTTGTAGAAGAACTTGAACAGGTATTTCAGCTCGCAGCTTATGCCAAGCTCATCTGGAAGCCTGCGCTCGCCTGCCTGCTCGTATGTCTCGCCGTCATGGACGTGGCTGGCAATGGAGCCATCCCAGCAGCCCGGCCACAGCTTCTTTTCCGGGCTCCTCTGGGTAAGCAGCAGCTGGCCCCGCTCATTGAAAAGGGCTACCATGTGCGCCCTGTGCAGCAGGCTGTCCGGCTCGTGGCACCTCTCCTTCGTTTCCCTGCCCACCGGATTGTCTTCCCTGTCGACCAGTATAAGCATTTCCTTTTTCATACCCGCGATACACGTCAGTTGTCTGGCTTGAATCAATTGCAGCAAGCCAGCAGTTAAGTTGTCTGGCTTGAATCAATTGCAGCAAGCCAGCAGTTAAGTTGTCTGGCTTGAATCAATTGCAGCAAGCCAGCAGTTATCTTGTCATCTTTGCCGAATAAGTTTAAATAGTTTATTTACAATTATATCTTGAATGGTTCTTATGCTGAAAATCACGCTCCTGGCCGCTTTCCTGGTTCTCGTGCTGGCGATGTCGGCCTACGGGCAGCCTGTGGACGTCCAGATAGATCCGCGGGAAAACGACGTGATGGTTAACTCGCCGGTGGAATATACGCTTACAATAAAGAACAACCAGAACAAGTGGCTTGAGGCGATAATAGCCGTGTACGGGGTGCACCTTGAGTGGGTTACGCCGCCCGACTTCCTTGTGGTTGTTGCGCCCAACTCGGCCGAAGAGAGGAAGCTTACATTCTACCCCACAGGCAGGGACAGGGGCGCATTCACATACAACATAGTCGTGGGCGACAGGGTTGACGAAAACGCAAAGGATTCGGACACCCTCAGGCTTTTTGTCAAGGACCCTTTTGAAATCAGGAAATTCTCAGTCGAGAAGTCGGGGCCGGGCGCGCTTGCGAAGCTTGACTTCAGGTCGCTGGAGGTGCAGAACCTCAACATAATCTTCGAGGCGATTGACGCCTCCGGAAACAAGGTGGCAGTCCTGAACACCGAGCTGAAGGACGTGATTGGGGAAAGGGCAGTCAGCGAGATTGTGCCAATGCCGGAAACCGCCTGGGCTGGCGAGTACACCATCAAGGCGAGCGTGAAGGGCCACAAGATACTTTATGACATTAGCGATTCTGCGGGCTTCACGCTGGAGCCCGTGAGGAACGTGGTTGAGTCCGAGAAGAGGACATCCTCTGTCTTTTATGACACTGTCACGGTCACCGTGACAAACCTCGGCAATGTTGAGAGCCAGTACACTGTCGAGAGGGCTGTGCCGAGCGACCTTGTTACCGGGTTCGTGACAAACCCCTCGGGATGCAGCGACGCGGCGGGATCAAAGACGTGCCGGTACGCCCTAGCGGCCCTGCAGCCCGGCCAGTCTGCTGAGGTGGTCTACAGGGTGGAATACTGGCCGAAGTTTGCGCCAATTGCCGCAATCGCCATCATTGTGCTTGTGGTCGCCGCAGGCTCCTACGTGAGGTACACCAGGCCGGTCATAAGGAAGAGGGTTGTCAGCAAGGGCTCGTACACATACTCGGTGATTCTGGAAATCAGGAACCCGGTGAAGCAGCTGAAGGACGTCTTCATAAGCGACTTTGTCCCGCAGACCGCCGTCGTGGAGGAGGAGTTCGAGTCCGCAAAGCCGCACCTTAACGCCACCCAAACGGGCACCGAACTCGTGTGGAAGCTGGGCGACCTTACATCCAGCGACCACAGGATACTGGCCTACAGGATAAAGTCAGCCCTGATAGGCGGCACCAGGATGCCCAGGGCCCAGCTGAGGTACATTGATGCCAAGGGAACCGAGAAGAGGCTCTACTCAAACGAGGGCGAGGCGTAGAAAAGCATTTTATTCTTTTCAAGCCAATTATACCTGTAAGCCGCCGCCTTAGTCGCCGACATTAACCGATATACATTAGTCGGCTTTGGCATAACCCGCGGTAGCTCAATGGCAGAGCAATCGGCTGTATTGGACTGTCCGGCTTGTTTCACGCTAAGCAAGCCGGCACCTAAGCTGCAGATTATCATCGGTATTTTGAAGTGTCCAAGGGACACAGATGATAAGCCTTTACCGATGTGTTGGGAGTTCAACTCTCCTCCGCGGGATACACCCACTACTCCACGCCCAGCAGCTTCCTGAAAACGAAAGTGGAGGCGATGACGACAAGGATGTACCAGGAGAACCAGCCGAGGTCGCTTTCGAATACCGGGAGGGAGAATGGCAGCTGGGCCTTGACAGCCTGGTACTGGCTGGATAGCCAGGCAAGGGCGCCGAAGAAGATTATGGCTGACACTAGCGTCACGCGCATGTTCTTGCCCACCTGCTTGAAGCTGGCCTTGGACATGGCTTTCATGTGCTCGTTCATCTTCTGCATGTCGCCGGCCTTCTTGGCCTCGTTCATCTTGCCCTTGTAGAACTCGACCTCCTTCTTGACCTTCCTTATGTCGTCCTGGTTCACCAGCACCCTTGAAAGGCCGGCCGAGAGGAGCCCAAGCCCGATGGCAATCATAGTAAGCTCGAAAAAAGCAGCCATCAGTCATCACCAAACATGTTCTTCAGCGTCATTATTGTCTCTTTCAAGGCGGCCTTAACATGCCCGCGCCTGACCCTTATAACTTTTAGATGCGCGGTGGTTAAATAGGAATAAAGCCCGGCGTAGTGGATGTTGACCTCCTGCTGGCTGACCATCCTTTTCAGCTTCTCCACCTCGTCCGGGTATTTTATGTGCGGCTTCCTGGAATCCTCCTCTATAACCAGTATCATGTCAGGCTTCACCATCTTTATGAGCTCCTCGGATATGAGCGGGAAGAAGCCGTGCCTCGTGTCAACGGTGAAGTAGCAGTTCACGATGACGTTCGCCACTTCCCTTTTCTGGAACTCGTCCATCTTCTTCTTCAGCTTCGCGTAAAGGCCGTTCCTCAGCTTGAGCTGCTCGGCCCTGCTCTTCCAGAGCTCCCGGATGTTTATGTTTGAGACGTCCGTAAGCCTCACATACTCGAATTCAGGCAGGACACCGCGCGACTTCACGATCAGGTTGACAATCGCGTCCTTGCTGGATTCCTTGGAGCCGCCGATGAAAACAACCTTCATATGGTTATATTGAATTGTCGATATTTATAACGGGCCCACAATGTGAGTATGCTATAACCAGCTGTTAATCGAAGAGTATAACCCTCTTTGGCGAAAGATCCCTTACCCGGCAATAAAAGCTATTCCGCTTGGGATTGGAAATGAGGTGGGTAAAGCCAGTTATTGTTGCGATCACAGAGCCAGTATTTTCCTCAACCGCTTTTCTCAGACCCCTTTCCATTACGGCATCTTTCCTGTCAATCCAATATTCATGGCGCGGCAGCAGGGAGACAATTTCCTGCTCTGATGGTGTGTCAATAACTGACTGAAACTCCCTATATAGAAGCCTTACAGAGATTTGGAATCCCTCCCACCCCTTCCCAAGTTCACCCAATGGCATTGCCGATGCATGGCTTATAGCCCTGGTTACCATATACCTGATCTGATTCTCAGTGAGGCTTTCAAATGAATCATTCAAATAGGCCGGTTCAGGGAGGCTTCTGCCTCTGCAATATACCCTGGCTACCCTGCCTTCATATCCTTTAAGCTCCTGCTCATTCATTAGAAAAACAGCCAATTCTGGGCAGACTTGCCTTTCTGCAAGCACCTCACGTTGAATTCTCCTGTAAGTTTCCTGTGCGTTGTCTTTCGATTGAGATCCCTCTAACAGAATCCTGTCAGGCTGTTTATCTTCCAGTACCCTTGCCAGCTTATTGGGGCCGTTCCAATCGAGGTGATTCACCCCTATCATGTATACGGGCATGCAAAGGTTGTGAAAAATAGTTTTATAAGTGCGTACCTACTGCCCAAGGAACTTCCTGATGGCCGGGTGCATCTCCTCCAGCTGCTGGGCTGCCAGCTCTTCGTAAAGCTGGTGGACTATGAGGGCTGCCAGCAGGATGCCTGTGCCTGTTCCCAGCGCTCCGGTGAAATCCGCGTAGGCGGCCAGCAGACCTACTGCCGCGGCGCCCAGCACGGTGAGTGGAGGTATGTACCTTTCCAGCACACCCTCTATTATCCTTATGTCCCTCCTGAAGCCGGGTATCTGCATGCCAGTGGAGTGTATCTGCTCGGCTACCGACCTGGAGTCCATGCCGGCGGTGGAGACCCAGAAAACGGCGAAGATTATGGACCCTCCAACCAGGACAGCGGAATAGGTAAGTATCCTTAGGACCTCTGGGGGCCTTATGCCCACAAGGCCGGCCAGGGCAGTCAGCGGTATCAGGAAAATCCACACTAGCAGGCCAAGCCCGACAAAGGCAAGCATCACCTTCAGGGGGGGCTTCTTTGTCAGGTGCGCCACCAGGGCCCCCGCCAGAGCGAATATCCCCAGCACTATCAGCAGCACCGATATGCCCAGGCCAGAGCCGCCGCCTATCTGCGGCGGCGTAAGGAAATACAAAAGCCCGCTGGTCGCAAACCCGTTCTCGTCGACAGTGCCAAACAAGGTTATCCCCCGCTGGTTCAGTATACGGCCGAAGAGCTGCATGTTTGCGAGAAGTGCGGCCACAAGTATGACCGGTATGTTTGAGGTGTAGAAGAACTTCAGCGGCCAGCGCCTGCCAAAGCCCCTTATGCTGCCAAAGGCCAGCGGTATCTCAACCTTTATGGCATTGGCATACACAACCAGCAGGAATACAAGGACCGTGGCCATGACCGGCAGCAGCGCTATGAAAGCCTGCAGCGGCTCCCCCAGCCCGACAAAGAAGAACGCCTGCGGTATCCTGCCCACAGGCGGGTTGTCCGGCGTGGCGGAGCAGGGGCTGATGGCCTTGAGCTCGGTCGGGCAGTTGGCGAACGGGTTTATTGATGACGTGACTATCTGGCTTGAGACACCCGCCACTATGAACAGGCTTATGCCAGAGCCGAAGCCCCATTTGGAAATGAGCTCGTCCATGTAAATGACAAGGATACCGCCGAAGCCCATCTGGGCTATGACAAGCCACACAAGGCCCGGCGAAGCGGCGGGCACTGCGCCGAATGCGACAAAGACCGAGGCCTCAACGAAGGAGAGCACTATACCCAGTATCTTCTGCGTGCCCTGGAAGAGTATCTTACCCTTCTCCTCCCTGATGTTCCAGGGCAGTATCCCTGAACCCACAAGCAATTGCAGGATTATGGAGGCTGTCACGATCGGCCCGATGCCCAGGCTCATTATTGAACCGAACTTGGCGCCCAGAAGCAGCTCAAAGATGCCGACTGACTGTATCCTTACCTGGTCCACGCCGTAAACGGTAATCTGCGCCATTGCCAGGTACAGTATCAGTATGAGGGCTGTCCACTTCAGCCTTTTCTTCAGGCTCTGCTTCTCTATTGGCCGCGAAACGCTTGGCAGCCTGTTTATCACCTGCAGGTATGTGTCGGAAAAACCCATGTTAACCACGCAAAACTAGAATATAATACCCCTCAGTTATTTAAAAGTACCTTTCCCTGATGCGGCCTTATGGCGTTTCTGCATCCTTTCCTTTTCCTCGGAGTCAACCTCGATCAAAAGCGGCCCCACATACCCGCAGTTCTTGCACATGTATTCCTGGCCGGCAAGCCAGCCGGAGGCAGTATTCGCGAATGTGACATCCCCTGAGCCGCACACAGCGCAGACCTTCCACATCCTGTCCATACTGTTATTTGAAAAGAAGGGCTTAAAACCCGCATCAAACTTAATGTTCTTTTTCATAATCAGGCTAACTGCCGGTTTCAACGAACTTCCCGCCGGCCTTCTCTATCTTGGCCTTCGCGCCCGCTGAGAATAGTGCAGCCTTTATCACGGCAGCAGTCTTAAGCTCGCCCGCGCCTATGACCTTGTCATAGCCCATTTCTGTCAGGTTCAGTTCCTGGTTTTCCTTCAGGTTTTCCCGTTCAATGATAGTCTGGATGTCCCTGAGGTTGATCGGCTTCCCATATTTCCTTATCCCCTTCTCCTGGAGTGACTTGAACCTCTTCTTTATGTACCGCTCCGGGAAATATTTCTTGAACATTATCTTCTTGTGCTTGAACTTGCCGGCGAAGCCGCGGCCGCCGCGGGAGCCCTTGCCCCTATGCTTCTTCTTGCTGCCGTAGCCGTGCTTCTTTTGTCCCCGCATCTTGATGACTTTCTTCCGTTTCTTTGCCATATCGCTCACCTGCCGGCTATATCCAATTGGACAAGGCCGGATTTTACATCATCCTCTTGAGCAGCTCTTTTATAGCCTCTCCCCTGTAGCCTGCCGCACCGTTGGGGTACGTCCCCTTGATCCTCTTGTGGCCCCTTGACGGCGGGTTGAGCCTGAATACAGGATTTATAGCGGCATCTTTGGTTGATTTCTGCTGCAGAATCTTGCTGGAGACTTCCCTCACTTCCTTCGCGTCCAGCCTCTGCCTCCCCTTCCTGCCCCTCTTCTCGACGAGTTCGGCGAGGGTGCCGGCATCGATTTCCCCCCATGTAACCCATGGCACCACCCTGTTAAGCATGCCGTCAATGCTCTCCGATTTCTGGTAGAGGACGCAGTGGTTCACGCTGGTAAGCCTAAGCATCCTCAGCGTGTCCCTGAGGCTCGCCTTCATCTTTACAGAACCCCGTATTCTCACGATGGCGTACAAGGCCCCGCTCATAAGCCCCCCTTTGTCCTGCTGAGGTTCCTCAGCGCCTCGTAGATGGCGAAAACAAGATTGTTCCTGGTGGATGTCTGGCCAAAGGCCTTCACCCATATATCCTTGATGCCCGCCAGCTTCAGGATCTTCTTGGCGGAATCGTTGGCGACTATCCCCACACCCTTCGGCGCAGGATAGAGCGTGACCCTGATTGAGCCGTATTTCCCTTCGGCCCTGAAAGGAATTGAGTGGTCGCCGCCGCAGCTGCACTCCCATGAGCCGCAGCCGCGCCTCACGCTTATGACATTGAGCTTCGCCTGCACAAGGGATTTTTCAAGCGCAACCCTGTGCTCCTTTGAGGATGCCTGGCCTATTCCCACAATGCCATCCTCATTGCCTATGAGAATCAGCGCGGTAAGCTTGAACCTCCTCCCGGATTTGTGCATCCTTGCGGTCCTCTTTGTTGCTGTCCTTCTTATGCCGCCGCCCTTGCCAGGGGAGCCGCCTATGTAGACTATCTCGTGCTTGAGGCTTGGTATCAGGCTGTCCACTATCTGCGGCTCGAGAATAAGGACGCCTTTTTGTATTATCTCCTCCACGGATTTGTACTTGCCCTTCAGGACATCATTGCCCAGGGCTGTCTTTGGTATCCAGTTCTTCACATCAGCGGCTGCTATCTGTTCGGCCATTTAATTCTTACCTCCTTTTTGATATTGGCTAATCCTTGAGGTCTGTATTGATATCCGTGTATCTCCCTTTACATATCAAGTATCAGTTATTTATACCTTCTCCTCTGTTCTATCTTTTCAAGCCTATTTAATACAGCGGGTGAGCCTGAATAGAATTGCCCGTAGGCCTTTAAAATGTTTCCCCACGCCTCCCTGAGCAGCCTGTAGTGTGCGGCCTTGAGCGCCTCGTGCAGCACATAAAGGTCCACCGCCTGGTCCTCTGTCTTGGAGGAAACCCTGCCCAAGCCAAAATCTATGATGCACACCGCCCCCCCGCTGATTATCATGTTGGACGTTGTCACATCCCCGTGCATTATGCCGGCAGAGTGCATCCTGGCGATCTCCTCGCCCACTGCCCTGTAAACACCAAACCTCTCCTCCTCATTAAGGCCATTCAGTGCGTCTTTAACAGTCCTCCCCTCTACAAAGCTCATCTTAAGGCCGTACACACCTTTACCGACAACGCGTGGCACATTGACGCCAGCGCGCAGCGCCCTGTCCAGCAGCCTTGCCTCTTTCTGCGTCCTCTCCTTCCTTATCTTCCCGTCAAGCTGCCCGATCCTGTAGCCCTTCTTCAGCCGCTCCTTGACCAGGACAGTTTCCCCTTCATTTTTTTCAAGGTAGAGGACAGCCTCAGCGCCGCGCTTCACGATTTCCATACCATTTCTCCAATTAAGGGATTTATTAAGCCGCTCCCATTCTTATTATGGAAAAAGATGCCAGGCAAAGCGGCCAGGGCCTGAAGCACAGGAAGGCTGATTTCTCCGAGTGGTACAGCGAGATAATAGAGAAGGCCGGGCTGGCCGACCTCAGGTATAACGTCAAGGGGTTCCTGGTGCACAGGCCGTGGTCCGTCATTGCGATGAAGGAGATGTACAGGCTTTATGAAAAGGAACTGGAGAAGCGCGGCCACCAGCCGGTCTGGTTCCCTGCGGTGATACCCAAGGAGAACTTCGAGGTTGAGAAGGAGCATGTTGCAGGATTTACGCCTGAAGTTTTCTGGGTGACAGAGGGCGGAGACGCCAAGCTTGCGCAAAAGCTGGCCCTGCGGCCTACTTCTGAAACCGCGATGTACAGGATGTACAGCCTGTGGATAAGGTCGTGGAGGGACCTGCCGCTCAAGCTCTACCAGTCATGCCAGGTGTGGAGGCACGAAACAAAGTCCACCAGGCCATTCATCAGGGGCAGGGAGTTCCACTGGATCGAAACACACAATGTGTTTGCCACAAGGGACGAAGCGGAGAGGCAGGTAAGGGAGGACATGGAAATAACAGAGGCTGTGATGCACAGGGAGTTCGGCATACCTTCCATGGTCTTCGAGAGGCCGGAATGGGACAAGTTTGCCGGCGCAGTGTACACATACGCTGCCGACACGCTGATGCCTGACGGCAGGGCGGTGCAGCAGCCATCCACGCACCTGCTTGGCCAGAACTTCTCGAA